>JALYWD010000039.1 GCA_030852885.1 Chloroflexota bacterium
ACTCGGGCCGTTCGGTGATCGTGTCCGGTCCGTCGCTGCGGCTGCACCAGTGCGGTCTGCCGAAGCTGATGGCGCTGGAGCTGTTCAAGCCGTTCATCATGGCCCAGCTGGTCGAGCGCAAGGACGCGCAGAACATCAAGGCCGCCAAGCGCCTCGTCGACGAGTCGCGCGAGGAGGTCTGGGACGTCCTGGAGCAGGTCATCCAGGAGCACCCGGTGCTGCTCAACCGCGCGCCGACGCTGCACCGCCTGGGTATCCAGGCGTTCAAGGTGAAGCTGATCGATGGCTCGGCCATCCAGATTCACCCGCTGGTCTGTGCGGCGTTCAATGCGGACTTTGACGGCGACCAGATGGCTGTCCACGTCCCGCTGTCTCGCAAGGCGCAGGACGAGGCCCGCACGCGCATGCTGTCGGTGCGCAACCTGCTTTCGCCGTCCAACGGCGAGCCGATTGTGTCCCCGACGCAGGACATCGTGCTTGGTTGCTACTACCTGACGTCGGAGCGCGATCACGAGGCGGATATCGCTGCCGGCACCGAGCCACGCGGCCGGGGCAAGGTCTTCTCCTCCCTTGAAGAGGTGAAGCTGGCCTACGACGCGGGCGCGGTCGACCTGCAGGCGGACATCATCGTCCGGACGGACCGCGACGGCGGAGAGATGAAGCGCATCCCGACCACGGTAGGTCGCGCCATCTTCAACCTGGCGCTGCCGCCGGAAATCGGCAAGTACTACAACGCGACGATGGGCCGCAAGCAGCTGCGTGGTGTGGTGGCGGATGCCTACCGCTACTTCCAGGATGCAGACCGCACGGCTCGCATCGTGAACGACATCAAGAAGGTCGGCTTCGAGTTCTCGACGCGCGGTGGCATGAGCATCGCCGTCGATGATGTGGTGATGTCCGACAAGAAGGACGAACTGCTCAAGGACGCGGACGAGCGGGCTGATCGCCTGGAACGCCAGTACCGGCGTGGCCTGGTGACAGACTCCGAGCGGCTGCGCGAACTGGAACTGATCTGGAACACCACGCGCGATGAACTCGCGAAGCACGTGGAAGAGGGCCTGCGCGGCCAGAACTCGGTCTTCATGATGGCCGACTCTGGGGCGAAGGGAAACATGAACCAGATCAGCCAGATGGCGGGAATGCGCGGACTGGTGCTCGATCCGAAGGGCGAGATCATCGATATCCCGATCCGCTCGAACTTCCGAGAGGGTCTGACCGTTCTGGAGTACTTCCTCTCCACGCACGGCGCCCGCAAGGGGCTGGCAGACACCGCGTTGCGCACGGCTGACTCCGGGTATCTCACCCGGCGCCTGGTGGACGTTTCGCAGGACGTGATCATCACGATTGATGACTGCGGAACCGAGAATGGCATCGTGGTCACCAATATGCGTGGCGACGACCTGCTGTCAGATGAAGACTTCCGTTCCCGAATCCTCGGCCGCGTACTCCTGTCCCCGGTCGTCAACCCGGAAACGGGCGAGATCATCGTCAACGTTGGCGAGGAACTCACCGACCGGCTGGAGTTGCCGGACGGATCGACGCGAGACATCGTTGGAGAGGTCATTGCTTCCGGCGCGGACCGGGTCCATGTGCGCTCGGTGATGACCTGCGAGGCGACGCACGGCGTCTGCTCGCTTTGCTACGGCCGTAACCTGGCCAGTGGCAAGCTGGTGGAGCACGGCGAGGCGGTGGGCATCATCGCTGCCCAGTCGATTGGTGAGCCGGGTACGCAGCTCACCATGCGCACGTTCCACACAGGTGGCGTGGCTCGGGCCGACATTACGTCGGGCCTACCGCGCGTGGAGGAACTGTTCGAGGCACGCGCGCCCAAGGGTGTTGCCGTGCTGGCGGATCGCGAGGGCGTGGTCACCATCGAGGCGACGGACAACGGCCGCAATCTCGTGATCACATCGACCGATGTCGAGCAGCGGATTTACCCGCTCGTACCGGGCTGGGATGTGGCGCTGACGGATGGCGACATGGTTGTCAAGGACAAGACGGTGATGGCCATCGGTCCGGAAGATCAGAAGCTGACCAGTGCGATCGAGGGCCGCTTCTTCGTCGATGACCGCACAATCTACGTGCGCAATGAGAAGGAAGAGCGGGTTGAGTACCCGGTGCCCGTGACGTACCAGATCTTCGTCGAAGACGGTGATGTGGTCTACCCGGGCCAGCAACTGACGGACGGCGCGAAGGACCCACACAAGGTGCTGCTGACGCAGGGCCGCGAGGAAGTCCAGCGCTACATGATCGACGAAGTGCAGAAGGTGTACCGCTCCCAGGGCGTGAACACCAACGACAAGCACATCGAAGTGATCTGCCGCCAGATGCTGCGCAAGGTGAGCATCACGCACCCGGGCGACACGGATTACCTGCAGGATGAGCGGATCGACCGCTTCGAGTTCAACCAGATCAACGAGGAGATCATGGCCCAGGGCGGCGAGCCGGCGACTGCCGTGCCGGTGCTCCTGGGGATCACCAAGGCCTCGCTCGAAACTGATTCGTTCCTCTCGGCTGCCTCCTTCCAGGAGACCACGCGGGTCCTCACCGAAGCCGCCATCAACGGCAAGGTCGATCACCTGCGCGGCCTGAAGGAGAACGTCATCATCGGGAAGCTCATTCCGGCGGGTTCCGGGTTCGGCGTGGTGCCGGGCCAGGCAACTGGGCCGGTCACGGAGGGCGCACCAGGCGGCGTCGCGCTCCTGGAGCGGACCGAGGAGGTCGAGGACGCCTCGGAAGAGGACCTGGAAGCGCTGATGGCGCAGGGTCTGGTGCCGGGTGGCAGCCGCGCCGTCCGGGACGACGACGACGTGGAAGCTGACGTCGAGATCGAGGACGACTCCCTGTCGGTCATCGATCTCGATGAGCTGGCCGAAGAGAGTTAGTCCAGATACGGTGATCCCGGTTCTGCAAGAGCCGGGATCACCTGTATCAGCCAGCCGAATTGGCTTGACATCTCATGTAGGGATGTCTAAACTACCCCCTTGTGTCCGCCGCAAGGTGGACACGCATGTGAGGTTCGTCCCTCACGAGGCAGGCGGCGCCGCAGCTGTCGTGGATGGCAGAGCACGGTTTCGAAACGCTTCCTGTCCGGTTAGGAGTAATCGTGCCGACGATCAATCAGTTGGTTCGTAAGGGCCGTAAGAGCGTCAAGAAGAAGACCAATGCTCCCGCGCTTGGATTTACCAATAATGCGTTGGGTCGCTATGCTGGTCGCCTTCGGGCGGGGTCTGCATCGCCGCAGAAGCGGGGCGTGTGTACCCAGGTCAAGACCATGACGCCAAAGAAGCCCAATTCGGCACTGCGCAAGATCGCCCGCGTGCGTCTGTCCAATGGTATGGAAGTGTCAGCGTACATTCCGGGCGAAGGGCACAATCTCCAGGAGCACTCGGTGGTGCTGGTCCGTGGCGGACGGGTGAAAGATCTCCCGGGCGTGCGGTACCACATCGTGCGAGGCACGCTGGATGCCCGCGGTGTTGATAACCGCAAGCAAGCGCGGTCGAAGTACGGGACCAAGGCGCCAAAGAAGAGCTAAGCTCTTTCTTCTTGCCGTCGATAGCCGGCGGTGAGGGGTTGCCATCCGCTCAAGCGGATTTGATGGAACACGGTGCGAGAAGCGGCCGGACGTCGCGAGACGTTCACCGCTTTTTCGTGTGTTCAGGGGTGCCGCCTGTACGCGGCGTATGGATAAGCATGTAGACCGCTCGGGCGGTCGATGATGATCGAGGGAACGGAATGCCACGTCGGACCAAGATCGAGCGGAGAGTGCCCGCGCCAGACGCGCGCTTCAATAGCGAAGTGCTGGCCCGGTTCATCAACAAGGTGATGGAACGCGGCAAGAAGGGCACCGCTGAAGGCATCGTCTACGGCGCGTTGGACCGCATCGCCGAGCGCACTGGCCGGCACCCGATGGAGGTGTTCGAGCAGGCGCTGGGCAACGCCACTCCGGTGATCGAGGTCAAGCCGCGCCGTGTCGGTGGCGCCACGTACCAGGTTCCGGTGCAAATCGAGGGGCCGCGCCGCATGTCGCTTGCGATGCGCTGGCTGCTGATGGCCGCACGGAACCGGCCCGGCCGATCCATGGAAGAAAAACTGGCAAACGAACTACTGGACGCTTTCAACAATACCGGCGCCACCATCAAGCGCCGTGAGGATACCCACCGCATGGCGGAGGCGAACCGCGCCTTCTCCCACTACGGGCGCTTCTAGAGCATGAGGACGGCTGTCGGCAGGCTGAAACATTCAGCCTGACCGGGCCACGCCGGCGAACGGTCCGTCCATCAGGCACCATCTGTCAGGCATAAGGAACGCAATGAGTAGCGCAACCGCATCTCGACCTGCTGTCACCGGCGCGGATTCGATGCTGGCAAAGACCCGGAATATCGGGATCATCGCCCACATTGACGCCGGGAAGACGACCACAACCGAACGCATCCTCTACTACACGGGTCGCATCCACAAGCCTGGCGAGGTGCATGAGGGCGCCGCGACGATGGACTGGATGGTCCAGGAGCGCGAGCGCGGCATCACCATCACGTCGGCCGCTACCACGTGCTCGTGGCAGGGTCACCGCATCAATATCATCGACACCCCTGGCCACGTGGACTTCACCGTTGAGGTGGAGCGCTCGCTGCGCGTCCTGGACGGCGGCGTGGTGGTCTTCGATGCCGTGGCCGGCGTGGAGCCGCAGTCTGAAACGGTGTGGCGCCAGGCTGACAAGTACGCCGTGCCGCGCATCTGCTTCGTGAACAAGATGGACCGCACGGGCGCGTCGTTTGAGCGCACGATCGAGATGATTGTTGATCGCCTCAAGGCGGTTCCGGTCCCGATCCAACTCCCGATGGGCGCTGAGGCCGAGTTCGTCGGCATCATCGACCTGCTGAACGAAGAGGCCCACATTTTCCACGATGACCTGGGCCAGAACATCGAACGCACGTCCATCCCCGCGGAGTACGCGGAGCGGGCGGCGGAAGCGCGGCGTCACCTGGTTGAACTCATCGCTGAAACCGATGAGGACCTGACGATGCGCTACCTCGAAGAGCAAGAGATCTCAGTCGATGAACTGAAGCGGGCGCTGCGTGCCGCCACCATTTCCGGTCGGCTTGTGCCCATCCTGAGCGGCAGCTCGCTGAAGAACAAGGGCGTGCAGTTGATGCTGGATGCCATCATCGACTTTCTGCCTTCGCCGCTTGATGTCCCGCCGGTCACTGGCACGGACCCGCGCACCGGCGAAGAGGTCGTCCGCAACGTCGATCCGAACGCGCCTTTCTCGGCGCTGGTCTTCAAGATCGCCGCCGATCCGCATGTCGGCAAGCTGGCCTTCCTGCGGGTGTATTCCGGCACGTTGGACAGCGGCAGCTATGCGCTCAATTCCACCAAGGACAACCGCGAGCGCATTGGCCGCCTGCTGCAGATGCACGCGAACTCCCGGGAGGAAATCCCTTCGGTCAGCGCGGGCAATATTGCGGCAATCATCGGCCTCAAGAGCACCTTCACCGGTGACACACTCTGCGACCCGGCCAATCCGGTGGTGCTTGAGTCGATCGTCTTCCCGGAGCCGGTTATCTCCGTCTCGATTGAGCCGAAGACCCGTGTGGACCAGGACAAGATGGGTGCTGCCCTTGGCCGCCTGGCCGAGGAAGACCCGACCTTCCGCATGCGCACCAACGAGGAGACCGCCCAGACCGTTATTGAAGGTATGGGTGAGCTTCACCTCGAAGTCATCGTGGACCGCCTGATGCGCGAGTTCCGCGTGGACGCCAACGTCGGGCGCCCGCAGGTGGCCTACAAGGAGACGATCACGCAGCCCGTGCGCGCCGAAGGGCGGCACGTCCGCCAGTCCGGTGGTAAGGGCCAGTACGGTCATGTGATCGTCGAGTTCGAGCCGCAGGAGCAGGGCAAGGGTTACGAGTTCGAGGACAAGATCGTCGGCGGCTCGATCCCGCGTGAATACATCAATCCGGTGAACCAGGGTATCCAGGAAGCGATGCTGACTGGTGGCCAGGCGGGGTTCCCGCTGGTGGATGTCAAGGCCCGCCTCGTCGATGGCTCATACCACGACGTGGACTCTTCGGAAATGGCCTTCAAGATCGCCGGCTCGCTGGCGCTGAAGGAAGCCGTTCGCAAGGGCCGTCCGAACATCCTGGAGCCCATCATGGAGGTCGAGGTCACGACGCCGGACGACTTCATGGGCGACGTGATCGGCGACCTGAACTCGCGGCGCGGGCATATCCTGGGCATGGAGATGCGTGCTGGCGCCCAGGTGGTCAAGGCCTACGTGCCGCTGGCGGCCATGTTCGGCTACTCCACGGACCTACGCTCTGCCACACAGGGCCGGGCAACCTATTCGATGCAGTTCGATCATTACGCTCCGGTGCCGGCCAACCTGGCGGCGGAAATGGTGGCCAAGGCGCAGCGGACCTAGTTCACACGAGAAGAAAGGGGTGCGGCTGCGTGGCCGCACCCGCGATCTAGAGGAGACGAGACCAGAATGGCGAAGCAGAAGTTTGAGCGGAACAAGCCGCACATCAACGTGGGGACGATCGGGCACGTCGA
>JALYWD010000733.1 GCA_030852885.1 Chloroflexota bacterium
ACAGCGACCTGACTCCGGGGCCTGGCGAAATCCTGCTTGCCAGGCCCCGTCGTTTGCACTTCTACCACCCACGCACGCGGGCGTACACGCTGATACGATTCCCGACCAGGGCAAGATTGGGCTACAGAGGAGCGTTGCGTGTCACCTGAACAGCATCACACGTACGACACCCTGATCACCGGTGGTCAGGTCGTCGATCCGGCGGCGGGGTTCAATGGCCCGCTCGACGTCGCCATCAACGATGGCCGCATCGCCGCGGTAGAGGCGGGCATCGACCCCGCCACTGCCCGCGAAGTGATCGACGCCAGCGGCGGCATCGTTACGCCCGGGCTGGTCGATCTTCACACGCACGTCTACTGGGGCGCCACGTTCTGGGGCATCGAGGCCGACCCCGTGGCCGCCCGCACGGGCGTCACCACCTGGCTGGATGTGGGTTCCTCGGGCGCGTACTCCTGGCCGGGGTTCCGCCGCTACATCGCCGAGCCGAGCAAGACCCGCATCTACGGGCTGCTCAATCTCTCCTCCATCGGCTTGATCGCGCCCACCTGGGAGTTCACCAATCTCGACTACTGCGATGTCGATCTCGCCGAAACGATCGTCAACCAGAACCGCGATCTCATACTGGGCATCAAGGCGCGTATTGACAGCAACACTACGCGCGGCGTCGGCATCCGGCCGCTCGAACTGGCGCGGGAACTGGCTGACCGCGTCGGTTTGCCGCTGATGGTGCACATCGGGGAGGGCCCGCCGTCGTTGGCGGAGGTCACGCACCTGCTGCGCCCGAGCGACATCCTCACCCACTGCTTCACCGGCAGGTCGATGCGCATCCTGGACGAGAGCGGTACCCCCGATCCAGCCATCCTGGAACTGCGGGACAAGGGGCTCGTGCTCGACCTCGGCCATGGCACCGGCTCCTTCTCCTACGAAACCGCCGAGGCCATGCTGGCGGCCGGCGTGCTCCCCGATGTCATCTCCTCGGATATTCACCAGATGGCCATCCAGGGGCCCATGTTTGATCTACCGACGACCTTGTCCAAGTTCCTGAACCTGGGCCTGAGCCTGCCGGAGGTTATCGAGCGCGCCACCTCGCGGCCGGCGCAGGCGATGCGCAAGCCGGAGCTTGGCACCATCGCGCCGGGCAGCGTCGCGGACATCGCCATCTTCCGCCTGGAGGAAGGGGACTACGTCTTCCGCGATGTCGATATGAATGGCCGGCGTGGCAACGTGCAACTCGTCAACACGCTGACCATGGTCGATGGCGAGGTTCTGCCGCGCCTCCCGGAGAGCCCGCTCCATCCGTGGGCCACCATCCCGGAGGAACAGCGTGGCGTGAAGTGGCCGCACGAAGAGCAGTTGGCCTGACAGAACCCGGCCAGATGATCGAACGAGCGCGGGGCTGTGGCTCCGCTCTCGCTTCGGCACCAGCGCGCCCCAGCACCGTTCTGTTCTGCGGCACGAAGGGCCTCATGCACCCTGCGCTTCGCCACCACAACGGTTCGAGTCGGCATCCCCCTCCAGGTGTCATCCTGAGCTTGTCGAAGGATCTCGTCCCCCCGCCGCGACGGCACGAGGTCGCCGACTTCTTCCGCGTGTCGTTTCGAGCGCAATCGAGAAATCTCGGCCTGTCCAGCCGCCGAGGAACGATGCTTGCATCCACTGCTCGCGGCGACCTCGTCACCACGCGGCCCGAGACGCCGAGATCTCTCGACAAGCTCGAGATGACACATGAGGTTGGGCGATCTCATCGGAACCGGCTGACGACCATGGCTTTACCGGGCCGAGCCAGGTGGACCGAGCGCCGAACCTACCCCTACCCGCACGGCCTCCCACAACGTTGCCAGTGGCGGCGCGCCCGCGTTCGCAATGCGCTGCAACCCGGCCAGCAGGGGAAAGCGGCGGCGCACGGCATCGTCGTCACACGCACAGAGCCCACGCGCTAATTGGTACCCGAGTTCGGTGACGGCGAAGCCCTCCGTGGTGATCCCAGCCGCGCGCAGGTCTCGTACGGCATCGGCAGCAGCGGAGCCACCCCCGATGCGCTCACCCAGCAGACGGTTCCGGCCCGCGGCGGCCGTGACCTGCAGATCACCCAACCCCGCCTGCCCGTACACCGTCTCCGCCTGGCCACCGAGCGCCACCACCAGGTCTCGCAATTCGGCCAGCGCGCGCGGAAACAGCGCGGCGCGCAGGTTGGCATGCGGCTGGCCTGTCCCCTTCTCAACCCCATCGATCATGCCGAAGCTCATGGCGAACGCATTCTTCAGTGCCGCCGCGAGTTCCACACCCGCGACATCGGGTGTCGTCTCAACCAGGTAGTCAGATGTTCCGAACACCTGCTGCGTGAACAGCAGTGCTTCCCGGGAGGCGCTGCCGAATACGGCGGCGGTGGGAATCCCATACGCCACCTCACGCGCAATGCCGGGACCGCCGACGGCCACCACGGGCACGCTGGTGTACTCCGCCGCCACTTGCGAGAATCGTTGCACCGAGGCGCCAGACCCCGCATGCTCCAGTCCCTTGCTCAGGATCACCACGGCCCGCGCGTGCGCAAGGTACGGCGCCACCTGTTGCATGACCGGGCGTACCCCGTGAGATGAAACGGCCAGCACCGCGATCTCGGCGCCGTCCAGCGCCTCGTCCAGGTTGGCCGGCGGGTAGAGGCGCACATCCTCTGGCACGCGGATGCCCAACCGTGGATGCGGCTCGCGTGCCTGCAGCCTCGCGATGATGGAGGCATCGTGCGCGGTGCCCCACAGGCGCGCGTCATGCCGCCCCGCGAGCGGCGTCAGCACCGCGGCGCCCATGTCACCCGCGCCGAGAATCGCTACCCGAGCCATGCCGTACCCTGTCGTGTTCGCCTCACCCGGGACCGCTCCGGGCAGCGCTTCAACTGTAGCGCGAGTTCGCGCCGCGTCATCTGCCAGCCGATAACGCGAGTCCCGGAACAGTGCCCGAAAAAGCGCGAACGTACGCCAATTCCAGGACCGCTTTCGCGCTACAAACTGATTGACCAGAAGGGGTGACTGCGGTATCATTCCGCACAGGAAAATAGAACAAGTTTTCTACTTACTACGTGCCAACTCGTGGCACACGACCGACGCCCGGGTGCGCAATCCCGGCGCCCTCGGAGGGATTGAACATGTCAGATCGGGAAAAGGCGATGGACACCGCCATAGCCCAGATCGAGCGGCAGTTCGGAAAGGGATCCATCATGAAGATGCGTCCCGGTGAAATCAACCCCATGCAGGTGGATGCTATTCCGACCGGCAGCATCGCGCTGGATCTGGCGTTGGGCATCGGCGGCGTCCCGCGTGGCCGCATCGTCGAGATCTACGGCCCGGAATCGTCCGGTAAGACCACGCTGGCCCTGCACATCATTGCCGAGGCGCAGAAGGCCGGCGGCATGGCCGCCATCATCGACGCCGAGCACGCGATGGATCCTGTCTACGCGGCAAAACTCGGCGTGGATCTGGAAAGCTTGCTGATCTCGCAGCCTGACACCGGTGAGCAGGCGCTGGAAATCACGGAAACGCTGGTGCGTTCTGGCGCGCTGGACGTGGTGGTGATCGACTCCGTCGCCGCGCTGGTGCCGAAGGCCGAAATCGAGGGCGACATGGGTGACTCCCACGTCGGCCTGCAGGCCCGCCTCATGAGCCAGGCCTTGCGCAAGCTGACCGGAGCCATCAGCCGGTCCAACACCTGCGTCATCTTCATCAACCAGTTGCGAATGAAGATCGGCGTCATGTTCGGCAGCCCGGAGACCACATCTGGCGGTAACGCGCTCAAGTTCTACGCCTCGGTGCGATTGGATATCCGCCGTATCGAGACACTGAAGAACGGGACTGATGCCGTCGGTTCACGGGCGCGTGTCAAGGTCGTCAAGAACAAGGTAGCGCCGCCTTTCCGCCAGGCCGAGTTCGACATCATGTACAACCAGGGCATCTCGGTCGAGGGCAGCGTGCTCGATGTCGGCGTCGACCTGGGCATCGTGCGCAAGAGCGGCGCCTGGTTCTACTACGGCGAGGAGCGGCTGGGTCAGGGCCGGGAGAACACCAAGGAGTTTCTCAGGCACAACCCGGACGTGCTGGACGAGATCCGCAACAAGATCAAGGCCGGCTCACCTGAGCTGGCCGGCCGCCTCGCCTTCGACGGCGGCGAGACCGCTGAAACCCCGGTGGCTGCCGGCGTCGGGTTGCTGGACGAAGAGGAGTAGCAAAGAACTCTCACCCAAGCGCCTCATCCTGCGCACGTGCGCAGGATGAGGCGCTTGGGTGAGAGTTCTTTGCTACTCCTCTTCGTCCAGCAACCCGACG
>JALYWD010000020.1 GCA_030852885.1 Chloroflexota bacterium
TCGCAGATCAGCGACGTCCTGCGCGATGCCGCGGCGCGGGGCGAAGTACGGGATATCAACCCGGATTTCGCGAGCCGCGGCTTCTTCGGGATGATCATCAGCCATCGCTGGCAGCGTATCAAATCCGGGCCAGACGCCTACTCAGAGGAAATGCTGGCCCAGTCCCTGGCGGACCTGCTCTTGCATGGAATCCTGCAGGCCGGCGCGAAATCGGCTACACCCGCTTCCGCAGCCGATCAGCCAGGAACGCCAGCGTAAGCGTCCCCGCCATCACGAGCACGGCCAGGGCGATCAGGTCCAGAGGCGTCAGGAAGAAGCTGAACACCCAGGCCGATCCGGACATCGCCACAGGCCAGGGCCTTCACGAGTTGCGGCTCGCTGGAGTAGTCGAAGTAGCTCGTTTCACGCTACCCAACCCGCTCCTCCTTGATCTGCTCCATCAGCTCTGGAGTCAGTTACACGACCTCCCGCCCCCCGATGGCAGCGGATATCGACACGGCAGAGGCACCGTCACCGATCATGGACAGCACGTCCATTGCCTGGAAAGTGACATGCGCTACGCCATGCAAGTACAGTGCGCGTCGCGAAAGGAAGCACCTGTGCGCGGATACGCTCGAGTTGTTCTTTGTCATCTGCAGCAAACCACGCGGGCCGGAAGGTCTGTGTAGGGAGACGCTGCGCTCAATTCGGAGCACGTTCACCCGCCAGGCCACCAGGCCCGGCGGGTTTTTTGTGACTCCGGGCGGGCGCGAGTTCTCTCCCGGAGATTGATGGGAGGGAGCGGAACATGGACACGGGAACGTTCTGGCGCGGATTTGTCATCGGACTGGCCATCGCTGCGCCGGTTGGGGCAATCGGACTGCTCTGTATCCGGCGTACGCTGGCCTACGGCCGGCTGGTGGGACTTGTCACCGGGCTCGGGGCAGCCACGGCTGACGCGTTCTACGGCGCTATCGCCGCGCTGGGGTTGACCTCGGTGGCTGTGTTCCTGGAGCGCGCGCAGACGCCGTTGCGACTGCTGGGCGGTGCGTTCCTCATCTACCTGGGATGGCGCACCTTCGTTTCGCGGCCAACGGGCGCTGCCCTGGCTGACCGCCCAGGCAACCTGGCTGGCATGTTTGCCTCCACCTGCGCGCTCACGCTGGCCAATCCGAGCACCATCATCTCGTTTGCCGCCATCTTCGCCGGGCTCGGTCTTACTGGCAGCACCGGGCTGACGTCAGCCCTGCTCATGGTGGCGGGCGTTTTTCTCGGCTCCGCCACCTGGTGGCTGATCCTCAGCCTTGGCATTGGCCTGCTGCGCGGCATGATCACGCCGGAACGCCTGCTCTGGGTGAACCGCGCCTCCGGCGTGCTGATCGCCCTGCTGGGCATCGGGGCGATGCTGAGCGTGCGGGCCTGAGCTCAGTGCAGATGCGGCGCTTCGTGGCTGTGCAGCGGCGTGTGCCGGTGGAAGACTCCCTGGGCGTGCAGGCGCTGGTGCAGCCGGTTGTGCGCGGCCTCCAGCGTTGCGCGCACCTGGCGCAGGCGCTGTGCTTCCGGGCGCGGCGCGAGCGTATCGACGTAGGCCATGGCGCCTTCGATCTGTTCCAGCACGGCCATCGCGTCGGCCTGCACGAAGATCGGCTGGTCGCCGGTCAGCACCTGCACTGCGGAGGTGTGGGCGGCGATATCGCCGGGGCGGCCGTAGTAACTGCCGCGCACGCGCAGCGCGATCCAGGAGGATTCTGTCACGGTGATACTGGCGTGTCCGCTGTGGCGCAGCGCGCCGCCAACCGTGATCTGCTCCGCTACGAGTCCGTTAACGACAATCTCGATCTCGGCGATGGGGACGTTGACCGAGGCCGCTTCCCAACTGACATCGACTTTGCCACCTCCAGCAGGCAGGGCGACCATGCTGCCGGCCGGCTGCCCCTGCACCGCGAACTCGAGCAGCGGTCCCACCGTGACGAAGGTATTGCCGTTGCGCACGGCATCCATCCAGCTTTCGTAGGTGAAGGGGCGCTCGCCCAGCCAGACGTAGGTGCGGATGCCGCCCAGGAGCGAGGCAGCGGTCATCTTGTCGGAGCCGGCCACGAGTGGCGGTTGCAGGCCGATGTTCAGGTAGCGGTACCAGTCCGCGAGGCCGTAGGGGTTGACCTGGGCGTCGTAGGGGTTGAAGGTCATCACCTCGATGCCATCGACCACGCCGAGCACAATATCGGCTGCCCGTTCGCACTGCGGGTTCGGGGCGTGCGGCATCACGACCAGGCCACCCTGCTGCCGGCAACGCTCGGCCCATTCGGCCATGGCGACTTCCAGCGGGTCGCCGATGGCCGCTTCGGCTGGCCCGCCGCTGGAGAGCGGGTGGATCATCGCGCCGGAATAGCCGAGCAGCGAGATGTGCCCCAGTACCTGCTGGCGGTTCTCGGTGCCAACGCGGACCAGGAACTCGCCATCGCCACCAAAATCGCGCGCGCCGAAGGTGGTGCGGCCGTCGAAATCCCCGACGTTGCTGAACATCTCGCCCCACTGCGCGGCGAGCAGGTTGACGACGTTGACGCCTTCCGCCTTGCCCTCCAGCAGAGCAACCTGGGGGCTGAGGAAGTGGACGTGGGTATCCGCCGTCACCCAGCCGCGAGCCCGCCAGTCGAGCGTCCGCTGCACCTCGAAGACGACCTCGCGCGTCTCCGGCGTCACCTCGAAGCTGGTGCGCACGGGCGTGATCTCGTAGCCGCGCGAGATGTCGGCGTAAACGCGGCCAAGCGGAAGATCGACGATGCACTCCCCATCGACGTAGCTGTACTGATTGCGGCCGTTCACGAACTCGGCGGCGTTGTCCTCGTACCAGTAGCGGTTGACCAGGCGGTGGTGGCCGCGCGGTGGCAGATACTCGCCAGCCTCCCCGTGCAGGTGGAAGCGGACCGGTACGGGCTGTCCGGTCTCGGCGTCGACGATGCGGATGGTGACCGGCAAATGGGCGGGAGCTACGGGCGCGATGTCCAGGTCCCCGGCGTCGCCCGAGATGGCGGCGGCCAGCACCTGGTCATCCGGCGCAGCCACCGATAGCCGTGCGGCGGGGTGCGCGGCGTACTCCACGATCACTGCGCGCTCGGCAGAGATGGGTTGCACGTCTGGCGGGTCGCCCTCCCACGCGGCATTGTCATATTCCAGCACCGCCCGCGCGGAAATGACGGTTCCGAGGTCGATGGCGATGTCGGGAGTGCGCGAATCGACATCAAGAGCGCCCAGCGCGTTGAGTGCGACGCCTTCTGGCAACGTCAGTCGGAGCTTCTGGCGCACGCCTGAGCGCAGGGGATGGTCCTCGAGTGAGGTCGCCGTGATGGCATAGACCAACGAGCGCTCGGCGCGTGGAACGAGCGTGATGCCAATGATCGCCCGCTCCGGGTGCGGATTCGGCAGCGCGTAGAGCCAGAGCATCTCGCTCTCGATGGGGCGGCCGGAGTCGTGCCGCATTTCCGCACGGCCCGATGGCTGCGCGGCGGCGCGGCCGAGCAGGTAGTCTTCGGTGCCCAGGTTGAAGACGAAGGGGCCTTTCGCGGGCACGGCGGCAAAGGGGCTGGCGCCCCAGGTGATGTGCCGCTGCTGCGTGGCAAAGCGGCGGAGGACGGGCGTTGTCTCCTCGCTGCCATCGGCGTAGGCCAGCGTGTAGTCGGCGACGTGGCCGCCGAGCGCGTTCCCCAGGTTGTCGCCTGCGCCGGGTGGCGGCCCAACCTCGCCAAACCCGGGCGCGAGTTGCCGTGGGAGGTCGGCCACGGCGTGCAGGAACACGAGGAAGGTGGCCGAAACTGAGGGGAGAGGGATGTGTACCGCTGCGCCCTCAAGCAGGATGACGTTTGGCTGACTCATCTTGCCCAGGGCGAAGGGAATGCCGCGATATGATTGGTCGCCAAACGCCTCGCGGACACTCCAATCCGGGAAGGCATCCTCGCGAGGCTGCAGATCGCCCGTCAGGCGGGCACGGTCCGCGTTGTACGCGGCAGACAGCGTGATCGGGGTGAAGTGTGGGGATGGCGGATTCCGCACGGCAATGCTCCTGCAGCCTTTGGCGGCCACCCGGTGCGGTGGCGCGGCGATCTCATCTCAGACAGCGTGTTCTCCGGTCTACTCTACCGGAAGCGCGCCCAGTCTGGATGCGGTCGTGAGCGCCCCTCGCTTCAGCCGGCGTGCAGTCGCGGCCGGCCTGGCTGCGCTCACTGCTCCGGGTTCAATACGCCGTGCGGCGGGCGCGCAGCCAACGCTCACCGGCCAGGTGGCCTGGCCGGGTGACGCGCTCTACGAGGACGGGCGGCACGATTTCAACAGCCGTTTCGACCGCTACCCGGCCGGAATCGTCTCCTGCGCTGACAGGACGGACGTGCAGAACGCGATCACCTGGGCACGAGCGCAGGCTCTGCTGATCAGCGTGCGCTCGGGCGGCCACAGCTACGAGGCCTACTCTGTCCTGGACAACCGGCTGCTGATCGATCTCGGAGAGCTCACGCACCTGGAGGTGGATCACGCAGCCGGGACGGCCACGATCGGCCCCGGTGTGCGCCTCCTGGATCTCTATCGCGTTCTGGCCGCGGAGGGCGTGGCCGTTGCGGCCGGGACGTGCCCCGGCGTGGGGCTGGGAGGGTTGGTCCCTGGAGGCGGGGTTGGGTTTCGCAGTCGCCGGGACGGCTTGACCTGCGACGCGCTGATTGACGCTGAGGTGGTGTTGGCGGACGGCCGTGTCGTCCACGTCAGTGCCAGCGAGCAGCCGGAGCTCTTCTGGGCGTTGCGTGGCGGTGGGGGAGGCAATTTCGGCATTGCAACCAGCTTCACGCTGCGGACCACGCCCGCCGAAGACGTGGCCATGGCCAGCATCACCTGGCCGTGGGATGAAGCCGCGCAGGTGATTTCGGCGTGGCAAGCGTGGGCGCCCTACACGGACCCGCGTCTCTCCTCGAGCCTTGCCTTCTTTCGCCCGGACAGCGGAGTGATCGGGTTTACGGGCCTGCTGCTGGGCCCGGTGGACGAACTGGAAGGATTGCTGAAGCCGCTCCTGGCAACTGGTACTCCGTCGCCATACCTGCGGGCGCTCTCGTGGCTGGAGGCCGCGGAAGAACTGGCTGGGCCGGGCGGGGACCAGGCCACCTTCAAGAATGGCTCGGCGTTCGTCTATCAGCCGTTGCCACCGGAGGCGATTGCGCTCACGATCTCCCAGATGTCCGTGGCTCCCGCCCCGGCGAATCTGATCAGCTTCTTCGCCCTCGGCGGCGCGATTTCGGAGATTGCCCCTGGCGCCACGGCCTTCCCGCACCGCCGTGCGCTCTGCGACCTTCAAATCCAGGCGTACTGGCAGGAGCCGTGGCAAGAAGCCGGGAACGTCACCTGGGTCAATGGCTTTTGCCAGGCCCTTGCGCCATACACCAGTGGCGCCTACGTGAACTACATCGATGCCGATCAGCCGGACTGGGCAACCGCCTACTACGGCCGGAATCTCGATCGGCTGATGCGGGTCAAGGCGCGCTACGACCCAGA
>JALYWD010000025.1 GCA_030852885.1 Chloroflexota bacterium
GTGGTACGTCGTCGTTACCGCCCAGCAGTAGGGACGACAGCGCGATCCCGGACTCAGGTGAGATCATGTGGCCAGCGTGGGATACCTCGCGCTGGCCACTGCCATTTCCGGGAGGTGCCCGTGCCGACGAATCCGCTACCTCCAACTGAGATCGTGAACCTGATACGGGAGAATCCCGGTCAGATCTCCATGGTGACCTCTGGCCTCACCCCAACACATCTGCGCACCGCGCCTGAGCAGTCCGGCGCGTGGTCCCTCATAGACATCCTGGCCCACCTGCGCGCCTGCGCCGATGTCTGGGGCAACTGTATCTCCACCATCCTGGCGGAGGATCACCCCACGATCCGCGCGATCAACCCGCACGCCTGGATCGAGCGCACAGACTACCGGGACCTGGAGTTCGCCCCTTCGTTCGCCGCCTTCACCGCACAGCGAGAGGCCCTGTTGGCCACGCTGGACGCACTCACTCCGGAACAATGGGAGCGCGACGCCGCCATCACCGGCGCTGGCGCACTCCTCACGCGCGACGTCCGCTTCTACGCGCAGTGGCTGGCCAGGCACGAGCGCTCGCACCTGAAGGAAATGGCGCGGGTGGCGAATGTGGTACAGGGATGTGCATGACGAGAGTTTGACGACCGTCTACTCGCTCAACTCACCCCGCCGTGGTATCGAGCAACCCCCACCGTGCCTTCTCGGCATCAAGCAAGCGCGTGACAGCCTGCTTCTTGTCGCGGGATGCCTCCAGGACGCGGACAGCACTTGCGCTGCCCGGCAGCGGTTGCCAACTGCCCAGAGTCTCTCGTTGCAGCCCCCGCACTTCGATAGGCGTGATGCCCCGTAGCTCGGCATGATCCAGAATAGCGATCTCGGCCGGATGCTCTTTGACCGCTTGTGCGAGGAACCTCTCGATGTGAATACCGACGATCCGCTCACTCTCGGGATCAACCAGGGCGTAGAGATGGCCTTCTATCGGCATACTCACCGATGGTTGGCGTCGCCCGAACAGGTGAATCAATAACGTGTCACTCGTGCGATCATAGGAAATAGCAATGTGAGCTGAATCGACATCATCCCAGCGAATTGGGCGAGGCTGAATTTGGCGCAGGTCCGGCTCATCGACGGTGTCCAGGTCAGATCTACTAGTGGACTTCGCTTCACGCGTCACTTTCAACAGACTGCTTCCACCACCCAGCCAGAGGATGGGCTCGCCAGGGCACCCATCGCGCTCGCTGCTCAATCGCTCGCAGGATTGCTTGCACCTCCGAAGGGGCAGGTTGTCTGGCTATGCTCCAATGCCGCACGAGTTCCAATGATGAAAAGCAGGCGATCTCACGCTCAAGCAAGAGGCGCCGTGCTTTGCGGTCATCTGTCATGACGAACCAACCGCGATGCATTGCGAGCGCTATGGACATCGCCTCGCCTTCCTCGATCAGCGTAGTCAGATCGATGAATGTCATCAGTTCATCGTCATCGTCCGACGCAACTACTTCGAGCAGTCCAACATCCAGAATCCCCTGCAACTCAATCGTCTCGCGTTCATCAGTGTCATCGCCGAGTCCCCCACGTCGCACGTAGAGCGACTCCCGCAAAACGATGTCGGAGACAACGAAGCGTGCTGCCACAGTCGAGAGCATCTCAGAGAACCTACCAGTGGCATACAGGTTGATGAGCGAGCACGCATCGAGCAAGATTACGGTGCTAGGTGGAAGATCAAGCTCCACCTTCAGGATGCACTCGTGAGCGCGGCCGTCAGGTCAAACGATGCCTGCCGCCAGTCTCCGTCGTCCGTCAGCATGGCTTCGCTGCTGAGTTCCTGCACGCGCGCTCTGGCACTCACGATATCGGTCCCGAGGCGACGCGCCAGTTCGGATTCAGACAGCTTTGCCTCCGCCAGCGCCTGTGCCGCCAGCAAGACGTAACGCGTTGGAGCCAGGTCTGCCCGTGGGGAAAGCGGAACCAATTTCCTGGCCTGATGCGGCTTGAAGCCCATGTCTTCTAGGCGATCCCATGTGCTGGGTGACAGCAGTTGCAGCTCCTCCAGACGGAGCGTCATTGCCTTTGCTGAGACACCATAGCGATGACTGAGCGCTAGCAGATCAGCCGGTGTAATGGAGGCACTGCGTACTCGACGCATCGCGGTAAAGCGTCGCGTCAGTCCTGCCGCCGGCATGAGGAAGTTCACGGCAAAGGCATCAGCAAAGCGCTCACCCTCCGGCTTGCGTCTCTGGTCGCGCAGCACAGAGATTTCCGGCTTGTAGCGGTCCG
>JALYWD010000028.1 GCA_030852885.1 Chloroflexota bacterium
TGTCTGATTGCTGGCGCAGGTCACCGTGCAGGAAAGGCATTCGCCATTCCGGCAGACTTCGGTGGCGGCGCATTCAGGGCACGCAAGGTCACCCGGGCAAGGGCCGCAATCTATCCGGCGGCCACACGTCCGCCGGTTCTTGACGGTGCCGCACCTTCCAGCACAGATGGATTTCCGTGATTTGGCCCTGCACCTGTGATCGCGATGGCGCCGGGAGCGGCGTGCCTTGCGTCTGCGGCGGCGACCGGCTGCCGCGTCGTCCTCGGACGCGATGGTCAGTCCGCCAGAGATCAGTAATCCCAGGGGAAGACCGAGTATCCGGCGCCGGGTGCCAGGGGTAGAAACCGCTCGGGCGAGCGTATCGAACCGGGAGAAATCCATGCTGAATCCTGCGGCGGGCGAGGCAGCCAACGTCTGCTCAATGTGATCGTTCGCTCCCGATGGTAGCCGACCGCGCCCGGAAGCGGCCCAACCTGATTGCCTTGCAAATGCCCTTGGATTGTCAGGCGTTGAGCGGCATGAGCTGCGCCGCGATCACCGCAAGCTGCACGCGTGTGCCGGCTTGCAGCTTGGTCAGTAGCGACGAGACGTGAGTCTTGATGGTGTTCGGTGACAGGTAGAGCGCGTCCGCAATCGCCTTGTTCGTGTGCCCTGCCGCGATCAGGGTCAGCACTTCCTTTTCGCGCGGGCTGAGGATTGCCAGGTCGTCCGGGGCGGGCGCTGCCAGCACAGCCTCACGCCTGACCTCCGCCAGTCTCGCGTCCAGCAGCGCGCTGACTGTGCGGGCACGCTGCACGGCTTCGGTGGATGCCGCGATGGTGGCCTCCAGGGCGAGACGAGCTTCCTGGCTGGCGCGAATCAGGGTGGCGCGTTCGTCCACCTCGCGGGGAACACGGCTTGCGGAAATGAAGCGTTCCGCGCTCCTGCCGCCTGTCGCCATTGCCATGCGCATCTCGTTCTCCACTGCTGCCTCCCTCCGGTGCGGCGATGTTTCGTTGTTGATTGCAAGGTAGGTCCGAAATGTGGAGAAGCTGTGAAGAGCACCCGGAGAGATCTTGACGGTGTTTCAGCGCAGGCAACTGGTGCTCCAGCCTCTTGACGGCCAAACAGGTAGAACATATGATCGAGTCCTGTCCCGGAGCGCCGAAGTGCCAACCGGTAGGGGCCACCAGCGAAGGCGGTCGCAGGCAGACTGCCGGGAGGTCCACCATGCACGATCCAGAGGCAGGTCCAGCTCCCGACCTGTGCACCGAGGCCGTGGCCAAGGCGTTGGCGAGCATCCGGGCGAAGCACCGCGGCAATCCTGATCTTGCCCATATGACCCGGAGCGCGATTGCCGAACGCGTGACCGCGCTGACCATGCCGCCGCGGCCCGCACGCGGAGACTGGTGGCTGGTGGGGCGTGTGCTCGATGAGATCGAGGACGTGGAGTTCAGTGTCTGGTTCATCCCGGAAGCACGGCGGATCGGGATCACCAGGCGTGAGCAGCCGACCGTTATTGCCCCGGCAACGCCTCTGCACATGCCCTACTACTACGATGGGCTGCGCAAGCGCTGGATTGATTCGCTGACGGGTGAGGTCGTCCCGGGGCCGGATGGCGGGGAACGTGAATCCGGTTTGGAGAGTCCGACGTAGATGATGTCAGAGAGCGCTATCCCCTATTTCCGGCGCCCTCCCCTGAAACCCAGGGAACGCGCAAGCGTTCCACCCCTTCCCCTTCCCGCACGTGCCCGGCCCAGAGAGGCCGGGTTCGTGTTTGTGGCGTATCGCGGCGTTTGTCTCCCGATCCACCCTGTTTCGCATACCATCCCCTCGTGTCATACGGTGAGGAGATGCAGTGCGAGTCATTGCCGGGGATCGGCGCGGGTTCCAGTTGAAGGGTCCGGCGGGGCGGTTCACCCGGCCCATGGCGGACAAAATCAAGGGCGCGGTCTTTTCGATGCTGGCTTCACTCGGCGTGGAGCCAGAACGCGTGCTTGACCTCTACGCGGGAACAGGCGGCATCGGGATCGAAGCGTTGTCCCGGGGGGCTGAAAGCGCGGACTTTGTCGAGCAGAACGCGGCGGCAGCAGCCGTTGTGCGCGCGAACATTGCCCACACCAGGTTCGACGATGTTTCCCGCGTCCATCAGGAATCGGTCACGACGTTCATTTCCCGGGCGGAGCGCGACCCTGCGACGAAACCATACGACCTGATCATCATGGACCCCCCGTACGCTGATCCCGACCTGACGCCAATGCTGGTGCGGGTAGGCGCATCGCCGTTGGTAGACTCGGCCACGGTGCTGGTCATCGGGCACTCGCCGCGCGTGACGCTACCGGAGCACGCTGGCAAACTGACGCGGCTGCGCGAACGCTGCCACGGTGACAGTTGCTTTTCCATCTACGAGGCCGAGGAGCCTGAGCCGGCTGAGGTTGCGCCGGACGCAGGAGACGCATGAATCCACGACGCGCTATCTACCCTGGAAGCTTTGACCCCATTACGCTTGGTCACGTGGATTTGGCGCGGCGGGCCGCCCGCCTCTTCGACGAAGTCGTGCTGGCCGTCTATGAGGGCAGCGAAAAATCCGGGGCGCTCTTTACGCCACCGGAACGCATGGCGCTTGCCCGGGAGGCGCTGGTCACGCTGCCGGAGCGCAATATCGTCGTTGACAGCTTTTCCGGACTGACCGTAGATTACGCCCGTTCCCAGGACGCGGGGGTTATCGTGCGCGGGCTGCGCGCGGTTTCCGATTTCGAATACGAGTTCAAGCTGGCGCACATGAATGCCCATCTTGCACCGGAAATCGAAGTCGTCTGCTTGATGACATCGTCCGGCCACTCCTTCATCAGCTCCAGCCTGATCCGGGAGGTGGCAGCATTGGGTGGCGACGTGGATGCGTTGGTGCCTTCCGTGGTGCAGGAAGCTCTCTCGGCCAAATTGGCAGCGCGCGTCTAGCATCAAGCGGCAAGCGGCGTCATCTCCCGCACGGAGGACAGGAAATGCCTGACCAGAATCAGACTGACGCGTTCGCCTATGAAGGCGATGACGGAGACGACGACGTTCTCGTACTCCTGGAGCAGATCGAGGAACTGGTCAGGGAGGGACGCAAGGTGCCCTTCAGCAGCATGGTGATGGTGGAAGAGGAGGATATCCTGGCGCTCCTGCACCAGGTGCGCTCCGCGGTGCCACGGGAAATACGTGACGCGCAGCGCGTGGTGGATGACCGCTCCGATATCATCAACGCCGCGCAACAGGAAGCCGCCAAAATTCTTGACCATGCGCGCAGCCAGGCAGAGTACATCGTCTCCGAGCAGGGTGTGCTGAATGAGGCGCGGCAACGTGGCGAGGAGTTCCTGCGCCAGGTCGAGCAGGAAAAGCGCCGCACCATGGGCCAGATCGACGAGTACGCGCTCAAGCAGCTCTCCGAGGTCGAAGCGGCTGTCCAGGACAGTCTGACGGTGGTCCTGGAGGCCCTGCGCACCAGCTCTGCGTCGCTGGATCAGGCCAAGCGACACGTCGGCGCGTAACTCGGTGACGCGGTTGCGACCGGCCTGCGCTCTTTGACGAATCGGCCAATTTCTTGATACACTTTCCCAGTTGTGCCGGAAAGCCCGGCGCGACTTTTTGTGTCTCGCGGAGATCTTGGGAACCTTCTGGCATGGCGCCGCAGGAATTGCGTAACGAAACAGTGATCAACGTCTCCGGTCTGCTCAAGGGGCAGGTGGGAGACACCCGCGACTTCGCTCTGCATCTGGATACGCTGGTTGCAGATGGCGAGACCGTCGCTCGCAACGTCAACGGAACCGTGCTGCTGACCCGCCTGCGTGATGGCATCATGGTCACGGTGGCGGCCGCTGGCCTCGCGCCATTGATTTGCGTCGGCTGCCTGCGTGAGTATGACCAGCCGTTTGACGTCACGTTCGATGAAGAGTTCCACCAGACCGTCGATGTGCGCACGGGGCTGGGCCTTGGCGTCGAAATCGACGAAGATGGGGACCAGTTCTACATCGACGAGAATCACGAGCTCGACATAGCGGAGCCGTTGCGGCAGGAAATCCTGGTCTCGTTGCCGATGCGGCCCACGTGTGGGCCTGATTGCCCGGGGCCTGATGTGCTGGAGGCCGGCGGAAGCGAGGAGGCCGGGGAAGGCGTCGCGGTCGATGACCGGTTTGCGGCCCTGGCCAATTTGCTGAAAGACGACACGAAGTAATTTCGATGGATCTGGCGCCGGGTGGCGCTGCAAGGACAGAAAGGGTCAATCATGGGCGCACTGCCAAAGCAACGAGTCACCCGTCACCGCCAGGGCAACCGGCGCCGGCATGACTTCCTGAAGAACGTGCCGGTACTTGTGGATTGCAACACTTGCGGCCAGCCGCACATTGTGCATCACGTCTGCCCGGCCTGCGGGCACTACCGTGGCCGCCAGGTCTTCGTCATCGAGCAGCGCCGCCGGCGCGCTGAGTAAAGACGTCTTCAATCGTATTCTGGCGGCAGGGCAGGCGGGATCGTCTGCCCTGTAGCATTGCGCGCAGCAGGCGAATCGGGACACACTCCCGCAACATCTGCCTCCCGCGCGGGTAGCGCGGACCGCCTGTGTCCCGCGATCTGCCCCCACGACAAGGAACGATGATGCGCAATGCGGCGATCACCGGTTGGGGTATGGCCGTACCCGACCGGGTCCTGAGCAACGCCGATCTGGAGCGAATGGTGGAAACCACCGACGAGTGGATCACCAGCCGCAC
>JALYWD010000099.1 GCA_030852885.1 Chloroflexota bacterium
GGCGCGGACAAGATTCGATTTCGGCCGGGTAGCAGTGCGTGCCTTCGAGCCAGTCCCAGCCATAGTTCAGGCCGGCCTGTCCACCTGCTGGTTGGTAGTTGATCTCTTCCCAGGTGTCCGCGCCGACATCAGCAATGTAGAGATCTCCATTGGCCGGATCGAAGGCGTACTGCCAGGGATTACGGAACCCAAGTGCCCAGATCTCGGCGCGCACCGGCGGCAAGCTGTTGCGGTACTCCGGCGCTACGTGACCCGGCCAGTTGCGATCGCGCTTTTGCTTCTTGCCCTTCTTGTCTCCGCTTTCCGTCTCCGAGGCCGGGGGTTGGCCTGGGTAGGGGTTGTCGCTGCGCCACAAACCGGCAAAGGGATTGTCGGCGGGAATGCCGTACGGCTGTGCCGGACCCACGCGGTCAACATCGATGCGCAGGATCTTGCCGAGGAGCGTAAAGCGATTCTGGGCATTGTCCCAGACGTCGCCCTGCCACCCGCCATCCCCCACCGAGATGTACAGGTAGCCGTCCTGACCGAAGCGGAGTGTGCCGCCGTTGTGGAGCGGTGATCGCTTCTCAATCACCAGCAATGGGCGCTCGGACTTCGTGTCAGCCTGGTTCGGATTCTCCGGATCAATCGTGAACTCGGAAATGGTCACGGCGCCGTTGTCATAGAGGTCGTTGTAGTCCACGTAGAACTTGCCGTTCTCGGCAAATTTGGGGTGGAACGCCAGGCCCAGCAGCCCCTGCTGTCCAGGGCGGCCGGAGACCACCTGGGACAGATCGAGGAACGGTTCTGGCTCCACGCTGCCATCCGCATTGATGATGTGGACCCGGCCATCCAGCTCGACCACGAAGATGCGCCCGGAGTCATCCGGCGGAAAGGCGATGTTGGTCGGCGTGCCGAAGCCTTCCGCTACCTTGACGAGCTGGATTTCCGGATCCCCCGGAATCGTGCCACCCAGGTGCGCGGTTGCCGTGGGATCGATGCCCGGTATGCCCAGGGCAGTTGGTGTCGCGGCGGCATCCTGCATGCCGCGCGCGGGCTGGCCGCCGAGCAGGAGCATGGGCAGCACCAGTACCAGGGCGCCAACAATAGCGATGAAACGGAGCGAGGTGTGCAAGCTGATCCTCCGAGCGCCAGAGCGCGCTTGCAGAACGGAACACGGTGACCTGAAGACCAGGAGACGCCCAGGGATGCACGTCTCCGGCAGGCCCGACGCGAGAGCGTACCCGTTACGGGGCTTGCCTGTCGTCTTCCGGCATAGCCGCCACGCCGCCACAAGCCGCGCTGCGCACAAGAACGGCCCAACAGGTAAACCTGCTGGGCCGTTGCTCACGTCAGCGCGGAATTGCGCTGGACGTTATGGTTGCCTAGTAGCGGCTGCCGTAGCTGGGGGCTGAGGCGCGCTTGTCCTGGAAGCACTCGCGGCAGTACACCGGCTTGTCATTCCGTGGCTGGAAGGGGACCTCAGTCTCCTTGCCACAGGAAGAGCAAACCGCCGGGTACATCTGGCGCGGGCCACTGGAGTAGCCACCACCACCACCGCCGCCGCCACGGGAATACCCGCCGCCGCCGCCGCTGGAGTAGCCGCCGCCGCCACCGCTAGAGTAGCTGGAGCCGCTGTCATAGCCGCTGGATGCCCGCTGCGCCTTGCGCGAAGCGCGGCAGCTCGAGCAGCGCTGGGGCTCGGAGTAGCCGCGCTCTGCATAGAACGCCTGCTCACCAGCCGTAAAGGTGAATTCCTGGCCGCAATCGCGGCAAATGATCGTCCGGTCGCTCAACTCGCCGAAACCTCTCTTCTTCGCCGTGCACCGCACGGCACATAAACATTGAACCGATCAAACGTGTTTCGGCGAAACAGAACGCCAGGATTCGCGCATGCGAACCCAAGACGGTCATTGACGCTTCTACGTCGTCTGCGTGAAGCATTTATAGCACATCCTGAGTGCAAATGCACGTTGTCCATGTATCGTGCGCTACGGCGAGGTCGCGATAGGCGTCGCGATGGGCGTGGCAGGTATTTGCGGCACACCCATGCGGTCTGGCGCGACGACCACGGCCACTCCCAGCACCATCACGATGATGGTCACCAGCAGGATGCCGATGAAATGCCAGCGGCCTGACCCCGGCTGAGCTGTAGGCTGGCTCATCAGCGCACCCCGGTGGCGCGCGCGGTGTGGAAGGTCGAGGCCAGCAGTGCCGAGAGCAGCGTGGCAATCAGCACACCGTTCGGAATATGGATAGCCGCCGGCATTCCCCCGCGCCGTCCCACATAGCCCAGGCCCAGTTGCGCCACCATCAACAGCACCACGATAGCGCCGTGAATGACGATGCTGCGCGGCAGTTCTCCGCGTCGCACTCCCAGGAACGCCGCGCCAACCAGCAGCAAGGCCAGAATGAACGAGCCACTCCCCAACCAGCCATGCAGCGCGAGCAGCGACATCTCACCCAGGTAGAGCGCCTGGCCAATCAGCGCAGCCTGGAGCAGGACCAGGAGCGCGGTGATTGCCGAAATCCAGCGAACAGCCAACATACGGTGATTTGCTCCTTCTCTGGCGGAAACTCTATGCGCCCGGCGCAGCGTGCGTGACCAGCAGCCAGGCGCTGCCGGTCGGGAGTATCAGCAGCAAGCCCTCGGTCAAGGCCAGTACCCGGAATGCAGCATCGTCGCCAACAGCGACCAGCCAGGCGCTGATAAGCATGAGGACAACAGGCGCCAGCATCGAGCCAAGAAGTGCCCAGCCAGACAGTGTCCACGGGGTGATGCCGGGATTGGGAGCGGCATTCCTCGGGTTCAGGCGATAGGTCAGGCGAATGAGCGTGGCAAGCATGATCAACCCGATCACGCCCAGCACCACCAATGGAATCGCCAGCGAACGTGAACTCTCATGGGGAACGAGCGCCAGCCCCGACACGATCAGGGCACCGAGCATGTTGGCGAAGATGAAGGTGGCGAAGTAGCTCACATCCGCCGTTTCGGGATCGCGAAAGATCGCCAGGCGGAGTGAGACCGCAACGAAAAGCAGGCCCAACAGCGTGGCCGCCGCCGCGCCGGCGAGGGCGTAGAACGGAACCCAGTCAGCCAGGGCATCGGCGAACGCGCTATCCATCACGTGCATGGTAGCCGCAGGCCGATCAACATGGCACACAAAACGGGCGAGCCCGAGGCCCGCCCGTCGTGCCTACTTCCCGTGGTAGCGGGTCAGGCTACTTCTTCTTGTTCTTGTTGCAAAAGAAGTTGCCGTGATTGTCTTCCCTGCAGGTACCCCGGCAGCAGTCCGAATCCCTGTTGCACGTGCTGCCATCTGGAATGCAGCGGCAGCGCCCATCGTTCTTGTTGCAGTAGCCGCGGCAGCAAGCGGCATCCTTGTTGCAGGCACTACCCTCGCTCCGACACCGGCACTCGCCCTCTTTTTTGCGCCTGTTCTTCTTGCCGTTATTGTCGTTTTTCTTCTTCTTCTTTTTCTTGCCGCCCCGGCACTCGCCCGAGCAGCACTGATGATTCTTGTCGCACTTTTCGCCCGACAGGCGGCAGCCTTCGACAAGAACATCGTCTTCGGCGGCCAGGCCCAAATCGGCCCTGGCCAGGGACACCAGCGCCAGTCCTGCGCCGGTCATGTCTCGCATCGCGGCCCGGCGGTCCTTGAGGCCCGCCATCATCCGCGTCAAGTTATCAAACCGGCACTCATCCATGCTGGTTGTTGCCCTCACTCACAAGGCGGCCCGCCGCGCTCTTCTATCAGGCGCGCACAGTACACCGCCAGCACACGGTGTTCGTAACGTGTGAAAGGCGTGGACGGTTTCACGCGACTCATTGCGCACAGCGTTTCACCTCGCTGCCCGTACGTCAATGCGGAGCGCCCGCCAGCAGTCCTGTCTCCCTCGGCGGCCGGACGGCTGGTGCGCTCTGGCAGCCCGCGTTGCCTGCGGGCCGGCGGCGTGGGTCCAATTGCGGCGCAAGACGACCGCCGCTATCCTCAGGCACGTGCGCGCTTGCGCGCCGCCGCACATTGACCACAATCGCAGCACCGACTTTGACGTCTCGCACGAGACGCAGGGGGACCATGTCCGCATTGCCGCAGGCCGCGCTGCCACCGCGTATGGCGAGCAACGCTGAGATCCCAACGGGCCTGACCGCGACCGAGGCCGCCACGCGCCTGAAAACCGAAGGTGGCAACGTGGTGCCCAACACCGGCGGGCGCTCCTGGTGGGATATCGTCCACCGCAATCTCTTCACCTTCATCAATATCACGCTGATCCTGATTGGCGTGGTCCTGATCCTGATGGGCAAGCCGCGCGACGCGCTGCTGGCTTCCGGGCTGGCCGTGGTCAACGGGCTGGTGGGGATTTTCCAGGAGGCGCGCGCCAAGCGTCGCCTCGAGCAGATCGCCCTGCTCAACCGCACGCAGGCCACCGTGGTGCGCGATGGTGCATTGCTCCAGATCGATCCGTCCAGGATCGTGCGCGGTGATGTGCTCCGCATTCAACCGGGAGACCAGGTCTTCGCCGATGGCACGCTGCTCGGCGCGAGCAGCACGCAGATGGATGAATCGCTGCTGACCGGCGAGGCGGACCCGGTGCCCAAGGCGCCTGGCGATACCGTCTCGTCTGGCAGCTTCTGCGTCGCCGGCGCTGGCTGGTACCGCGCGGACGAAGTTGGAGCCGAGAGCACCGCCGCGCAACTCACCGCCAGCGCGCGCGCCTACCGGGTGCCGCTGACGCCACTGCAGGTGCAGGTCAACCTCATCGTGCGCCTGCTGCTGGTGCTGGCCTCATTCTTCCTGGTAACCATTCTCCTGGGCTCCCTGATCTGGGACTACCCGGTGGAGGACACCATCCTGGCGGCGGCGGTGGTGCTGGGCATCGTGCCCTCCGGCCTCTTCCTGATGATTGTGGTCACCTATTCCATGGGCGCCGTGCGGCTGGCCAACCGGGACGCGCTCGTGCAGGGCAGCAACGCCGTCGAATCACTGTCCAATGTCGATGTCTTCTGTATGGACAAAACCGGCACGCTGACGGCGAACGCCATGCGCCTGGCGCACGTGCAGCCGATCAATGGCAATGAAGCAGACGTCCTGCCGCTGCTCGGCGCATTTGCCCGCAGCGCCTCAACCAGCACCAAGACCAGCGAGGCGATTGCCGCCGGCACGGAGGGTGAGGCCTATCCGGTCCTGGCCGAGGTCCCATTCGCCTCCGCTTACAAGTGGAGCGCGCTGAGCTCGGACGACCCGTCGTTCCGGGGGGTCTGCGCGCTCGGCGCGCCGGAGTTCCTGGGGCCACACCTGAGCGGCACGGTTCCTCCACCGCCGGCCGACTGGGCCGAGCAGGGAATCCGCATCCTGCTCTTTGCGCATGGTCCTGAACCAGGAGCGTTCGGCGAGGCCGGCGGCCTCCCCACCCTGCCGCCTGGCGTGAAGCCAGTGGCGTGGATCGGGCTGACCGACGAGCTCCGCCCGCATGTCGAGGACGCGCTCAACGGGTTCCGCCAGGCTGGCATCACCCTGAAAGTCATCTCCGGTGATAACCCGGAAACGGTGGCGGCGCTGGCCAGGCAGGCAGGCCTGAGCGGCGACGTGCAGCTCATCTCCGGCATCGATCTCGACAAGATGAATGACGAGGAGTTCCATGAGGCCGCCGAGCGCGCCACTGTCTTCGGGCGCGTAACCCCGGAGCAAAAACAGCGCCTGGTCGAGTCGCTGCGTGGCCGGGGCCACTACGTGGCCATGACCGGCGACGGCGTGAACGATGTGCTGAGCCTGAAGCAGGCCAACCTGGGCATTGCCATGCAGAGCGGCAGCCAGGCGACGCGGGACGTGGCGGATATCGTGTTGCTGCGCGATTCCTTTGGCGCGCTCCCGGACGCCTTCCTGGAGGGGCAGCGCATCCGGCGCAGCCTCTGCCGCATCCTGGAGCTGTTCCTCTCCCGTGTTTTCGCCGTGGCGCTGCTGATCCTCGGTGTGCTGATGGTG
>JALYWD010000162.1 GCA_030852885.1 Chloroflexota bacterium
GCTTACTGCTGCATGCCGCCGCCTACACCCTGCTCCATACCCTGCGCCAGTGGCTGGTGGCGGCGGGCAGTGCGCGGCTGACCCTGGAGACGCTGCGGCTGCGCCTGCTCAAGATCGGCGGACGCGTGCGCCAACTGGCCACCCGTGTCCACCTCCGCCTCGCCTCCCACCACCCCGGCGAACCCCTCTGGCACCTCCTCGCGGCTCACAGGGGCAGCTCATGAATAATCCGGGCTAGCGATAGGGATCGAGTGGGTTGCCGCCGAGGTAAATCTCATCGCGGTCGCTGCGGCCGTCGAAGTCGGTGTCCTTCGCGATCGCGCTGGTGACGTAGCCGAACAGGCCGGCGATCTCCTCGAGATCGGAGAGACCGTCGTAGTCCGAGTCGTAGAGATTCGGGTAGCTGTAGCCGTAGCGGTTGTACAGCTCATCGCCATCGCCAAGACCGTCATCGTCCGTGTCATTGTCGAAGGCGTTCAGGCCATAGATCTGCACTTCGGCCTCGTTGGTGATGCCGTCACCGTCGGAGTCCACTGCGGGCGCGGGCTGACCCGGAACCAGGTTGACATTTACCGTGTCCTCGGCGCCGACGAGCGGCGTCAGGGTGGAGAGCGCAACGGCGCCCAGGAGAAAGGCGCTGAGTGCCCGGGGAGCGGCGGCGCGCAAGGCATTGTGGCGGCTTGAAGATGAGATTCGCGGATTCATTGAGTATTTCCCTTGCCTACTGGTTACCCAGATCTGGTTTCTCTTCCAGCCGCCAGTCGGCGGCTTATGGGTACAGCTTGCCCGCGCGCCCGAGGATGCGCGGCTAGCGGGCTGGCAAAGGGACGGCCAAATAGGGAACAGCGCGTTCAGGTCAGCCAGAGTGGGGTGTTGACAGAGGCGGGTGAGTCTGGGCGGGCGTGCGCCGGGTAAGAATGCCAAGAATGCCAACTTGTGCGGGTGGGGTGCGTTGGCATTGTTGTATGGGCTACATGACGCGGTGGCAGGGGAACAGGTTGGGCGGCTGGGCCTCTGTGGGTTCGAGGCTGGGCCGAGATCCCTCGCCTGCGGGCTCAGGATGACACATGACGTTGGATGGCGCCTCGTATCGTGTTGGCTGGGTAACGAGGTCCTTCGACTTCGCTCGGGACGACACGGAGAAGGGCGCCACTCTTGCGGCGCCCTCTCAGGTGTTTGGTGTAGCGGGGTCTCGCTAGCTGACACTCACCGGGAACTGGCCGTCCTGTTCGTAGCGGCGGCGCTGGAGTTCCCAGTTCTCCCAGTTCTGGAACATGTCCGGGACGCGCGGCAGGGACTCGAAGACGGCGCGGGTCGCCGCATCGGCAGCGGCCATGTCTTCCGCACTGAGAGAAGCTTCCGCGCCGACGACGTTCTCCTCGATTTCCGGGACGGTGCGCGCGCCGACGAGGACCGTGCTCATGCCGGGCCGGGAGAGCAGCCAGGCGATGGCCAGTTGCGGCACGGTCAGCCCCGCGCGTGCCGCGATGGGTCGCAGGGTCTCCACCGCGTCCAGGCAGCGCTCGTAGACACCCGGCTGGAAGAGGACTGTGGTTGGCCGCTGGTCACCTTCCGGGAAGGTGGTGTCGCGCGTGAGTTCGCCGGTCAGGAGGCCCTGTGCCAGGCCGCTGTAGGCCATCACGCCAACCCCGTTGTCCTGGCTGTAGGGCAACTGGTCACCTTCGATGAAGCGCCAGAACATGTTGTACGGCGGCTGCAGGACATCGATCTGCCCGTATTCGCTGGCCGCGCGCATCTCGTCCGAGGTGAAGTTGGAGACCCCGATAGCCCGGATACGACCTTCGGAACGCAGTGCCTCCAGCGTGCTCATGGCCTGGCTGATGGGCACATCGATGTTCGGCCAGTGCAGGAAGTAGACATCGATGTAATCGGTCTGCAACCGCTGGCAGGAGGCCTCGAAGGCTTCCCGGATCTGCGCTGGCTCGAAGTGGTTCGGGGCAACCTTGTCGGCGATGATGGCCTGATCGCGGCGGCCGACCAGGGCCTTGCCCAATACTTCTTCGGCGTGCCCGGCCGCGTAGGCCTCGGCGGTATCGAAGAGCGTGACGCCCAGCTCCTGGGCCCGGTGGATGGTGCGGATGCTCTCCGCGTCGTCCGTGCCGCCCCACCATTCACCACCCATCGGCCACGTGCCGAGCCCCACCACAGAGACCGCGACGCCACTCTTGCCCAGGACTCGTTGCTCCATGTGCGCTGTTCTCCTCTTTCCTGCGATCCCGTATCGGGATCAGGCTGCTGGCGCGGGAACCCTTCCGGCGCACAGGCAGCAGTGAACTCAGTCTTTGACTCCACCCATCGTCAACCCCTGGATCAGGTAGCGCTGGGCAATGAACACGAAGAGCAGTGTCGGGATGAACATGATCATGCCGGCTGCTGTCATGGAACCCCAATCCACCCCGTACTCCAGGACGAACTTGGTCAGGCCCAGCGGCAGCATTTCGGTCTGGGTCTTCGTCGAGAGGACCAGCGTCACCAGCAGATCGTTCCATGTCCACAGGAACGCCAGCACAGCGGTTGCGGCCAGCCCGGGCTGAATGAGTGGGAGGGCGATCTGGAAGAGCACGCGGAGCGTGGACGCGCCGTCGATACGTGCTGAATCGTCCAGTTCGCGCGGCACATCCAGGAAGAAGTTGCGCAAGAGCCAGATGGTGACCGGCAGCTTGAACGCTGTGTGGGCAATGATGAGGCCAGAGAACGTGCCCAGGAGCCGGAACTGCTCGAAGAGCATGAACAGGGGCACAATGGCGGCAATGGGGGGAATCATGCGAAAGAAGATGATGCTGCCGTAGAGCGCGCGCCCCCCGAAGAACGAGTAGCGCGCCAGGGCGTACGCGGCCGGCGCGCCGAGCAGCAGATTTGTGAAGACCACAGCCAGGCTGATGAGCGTCGTTGTCCGCAGGTACATGCCCATGTCGTAACGTTCGAAGACGGTGATGTAGTTCTGCAATGTCGGATTCTGGGGCAGGAGGTTGAGCCGCACCGACGAAATCTCGACGATTGGCCGGATCGATGTCAGCCCCAGCCAGACGATGGGGATGAGCATCACGATCACGACCGCAATGACCACGATGTAGACCGCGGTTGATGTCAGCAGGGCCTTGCCTTTGATGCGGCGGGGCGCCTGTATTGGGATGCTGCTCACGGTTGCCATGTCGCTCCTCCCGGTCTAGGTCTTCGGCCGTGGTTCGCGCCGGTAGAACAGCGGAATGAGCACCAGTACCGTCAACGCCAGCGTGATGTACGAAAGTGCGCTCGCGTAGCCGAAGCGGCCGCTGCTGAAGGCTGCGCGGTAGATGTAGAAGGGCAGCAGTTCGGTGGCGTGGCCTGGCCCACCGAACGTCATGATGTAGATGGTGTCAAAGGTGCGGAAGAGGTCGATGACGCGCAGGGAGACCGCCACCACGATGATCGGCCGCAGCAGCGGCAACGTGATGTGCAGGAACCGCTGCCAGGCCGTTGCGCCGTCCACGATGGCCGCCTCGAAGGGCGGGATCGGCAGTGATTCGATGCCGGCCAGGAGCAGCAACATCATGAATGGAATGCCCTGCCAGATCGTGACGAGGATGATGACGGACCGGGCCAGGTTGGCATCGGCCAGCCAGGCCTGCGGCTGCAGCCCGGCCTGGATCAACAACTGATTGGCGAGCCCGAAGCGGTCATTGAAGATCCAGCGGAAGTTGAAGCCAGCCAGCACTGGCGCCGTGAGCATGGGCAGAAGGAGCAATGTGCGCGCCAGGCTGCGGCCCACGAACTTGCGGGCCAGGAGGAGGGCAAGCGCAATACCAATGACGAACTCCAGCGCGATGCAGATAACGGTGAACGCGATATTCTGCAGAAATATGAACTGGGAGGCCGAACTGCTGAGTGCCTCGGTGTAGTTGCGCAAGCCAATAAAGGGATGCTCAAGCGAGGTAATGGTCCAGTCGAAGAAGCTGATCCAGAATGAATACCCGAGCGGATAAATCATGACAGCGCACATGGTGATCAGGGCTGGCAGAATCAGCCAGTACTGGACGTACCGCTCGCCAATACCGCGCTTGACAGTGGGCACATACACGGCAGGCACCGGTTGCTGGGGATGCATGCCTTCCTGGGTCGCCACGTCGTTTCTCCGTCGGGAAGCCGGCTGTGGGGCGCCGGGCTACATGCCCAGCGCCCCAGGCGACACTAGATGAGTCCGTCGCGCTTGAAGATCTGGGTGGCCTGGTCCGCCGCGTAGTCCAGGGCCTCCTGCGGCTCCTTCTGGTTGGAGAGCACCTTTTCGATCTCGCCCCAGAGGATCGGCTGCACTTCCGCGAACTGGGCGAAGAGTGGCCACGTGTAGCCGTCCTTCGCTTCCTCGAGGGAGACATCGAGGTTTTGCTTCACGACGCCTTCGGCCTCCTCCTTGGCCTGGTTCAGGGCGACGGTGTTCGCCGGACGCCCACCATAAGCCTGGAAGAGCGCCAGCAATTGATCCGCCGAGGTGACGTACTTGACGTACTCCCAGGCCGCATCCTGCTTCTCAGAAAAGAGGTTGATGCCGCGACCGTGGCAGATGGCCGTGGTCTTGGACGTCTTGTTCTTCGTCAACGGAGCGATCCAGTATTTGTCAATGATGACCGACTGGGCGGGGTCCTGCATGGCGGAGGGGTCCCACTGCTTGCTCATGGCAGCCTGGCCGGCGGCGAACAACTGCGAATTCTCCTCCCAACCGTAGGAGGGGGTGCCTGGAGGGGCCACCTTGTGCTCCCAGATCAGGTCGCGCATCCACGTCAACGCTTCCACGCCTGCTGGCTGGTTCCAGGTGGGCGCTGAGGGCTCAAGGCCCTTCTCCAGGAAGTCGCCACCGTTCTCCCAGAGGCGGTCGCTGTACTCCCGGAGCACGGGATCACCCTTGCCGACTTCCATGAACCCGTAGATGTCCGGCGGGGCGTTGACCTTGGTCGCGACGTCGATGAACTCCTCCCAGGTGGTAGGAGGCGCTTCGATGCCCGCGGCCTCGAAGAGATCCGTGCGGTAGAAGAGGGTGCGCAGGTCGAACGTGAACGGGATGGCCAGGAGCTTGCCATCGACCGAGAAGTAGTCGAACGAGTTGGCAACGTAGTCGTCGGCCTTGACATCGGCGGCAGCCGCCAGGTCGTTCAGCGGCACCATGCCGGCGCCGAACTTGCCGATCTGGGCGTAGTGGGTGCCGAAGACATCGACTTCGCCGCTTTTCGCCGCGACCAGGGTGGTCTGGCGATCCATCGCCTTCTCGAACGGGAGGAACTGGATATCGACGCCGATGCCGGTCTGGTTCGTGAACTCCTCGGCCTGGTCCCGCATGAAGCCGTCGCCAATGGAGGCGAATGATGGGACCAGCACGGAAATGGGAGCATCAGACTGGTAGGCCGGGGTGCGCGAGAAGTGGAAGCCCTTGCCGGGCACGGGCGCGGCTTCAACATGCGAAGCCTGCCCCAGCGCGACAGTCGCGGAGCCTGCGACGGCAGCCTGGAGCAGACGGCGCCGGTTGAGAAATCTGGAATCACGGGAATTGTTCGTCACTGATGAACCTCCACGCGTCATTGCATGATCGGACAGGATCGCCGCGTCATGTACCGGCAGCACCTCCTTTGGCGTGGCTGCGCCCTGATGGGGCGGGAATATCAGCAAGCAGCGAGTCATGTGAGGGAGCAGGGCGCCACGCTGGCGGACGGCCCCCTGGGGTCAGCGGGGACGATGTCGTGCGTCAGAGTCACATCCGCGCCTCCTTGCGCTCAAGATGATCGGCCGGCGGTGCCGTGGCGACGGTCAACCTCCTGAACGGGTGCGTTTCGGGACAGGAGGCGTGTATATGGTGACGATATCATACGGCTTTGTCAACTGTGCGAAATGGGCAGCTCGGCTGATGTCAGCCCGGCGGCAACGCTTCGGATCAGCCAGGGGATTGGCGGTGGGCGTGTGACTTCGCACACCCGGCTGGGGCGCTTGCAGTGCCTGAGGCGCTCGCGGCTGTGATGAGCGATAGGTGCTGCGCGGGTTTGCATGCAATTGGTGGGTCCTGGCTTCTCATTGCCCGCGGTCATCGTGCCTTGCGTCGTCCCCCGATCCGCCGTTGACGCTGCTACGGGTCCCCGGGAACATACGGGAATCGCTACGGGTTTCGCCGCCAGTGATTGTGGAACGTGGGGGAGGGTGCTAGTGTGCAGTGGAAGTGTTTCTGGCGATGCGTGCCGGCAAAGGCACGGCAACAGGTGCGTTGATTACTGGCGCGGCTGGCGCCGGTAGCCGGGCTGCTCACACGTGTCGTTTCCATAGAGAGCGAGCACTTGGTCATCGGTCAGTTTCGTTGGAGGGGGACTGTCATGGATGAGCACCGTTTCGATACGCTGACACGCCGCCTGGCCGGCACGACCTCGCGGCGCGCGAGCGTGCGCCTGCTGGCGGCGGCAGGGGCGATGGTGCTGGGGTTCGCCCGTGGCAAGGGTGAGGCCGCGGCGCAATCGTATTACCGGAGCGCGGGTGAATCGTGTTGGGAGGACGGCCAGTGCGTGGCCGCGGACACGGCCCTGGTCTGCGCCGACAACGGGACGCTGGAGGATGGCTCGCTCAACTGCTGCGCTTTTGAAGGAAGCCGGTGTGGGGCTGACTCTCACTGCTGTGGGCGTGATGTTTGTTCCGGAGGATTCTGCGGGGCGAGATCGGGTGGATCGAACTCCTCACCGACCTACCACACGACGTCACTCTCACCGGGTGATTCGTGCCAGGTAACGGCCCAGTGCAATCGGGACCAGACCGGTGCCATCTGCGAAGTTACCGCCACGACCGGGGATTCTCGCTGCTGCTGGTATGAGGGATCGTTCTGTACTTCAGGCGCCCAGTGCTGTGGGTCACGAGAATGCTCCGCTGGCATCTGCCAACTTATTGGCGACAACACCCGACGCCGGTGAAGCAGGGCACTGCCTGAGTGAGCCAGGCAGGCACGGCAGAGGCCCGGTATTCGTACCGGGCCTCTGCTGTGTTGTGCGGCCTTGGCCTTCCAGGACGGCCTGCCATCACCGTGGCTTCGCGTCAGGCGGGAAGTGATTGTGGGCGTAGCCGCCCAATGACGTAGCCCAGGGTGGTGGCAGTCAACCCGGTGATGATGGCGGCGGCCCGCCCGAAGCCACCGATGCGGCCGGTGGCGCCCGCGCGCAGACCCAAGAGAACCCCGCGCGGCAAGACGCGCAACGTGTAGGTGCGCTCGCTGCTGAGGCCGCTTTGCTGGCCAACCAGTTGCACGACCAGGGCCTTGGACAGGCCCTCGGCGTAACACCGTTGCAGGAAATAGCGCGGGCCCATGCGGCTCCGGGGCACCCGGTGCCAGACGATGGCCGCCGGGTCATACAGCACCTGGTCCCTGGGGA
>JALYWD010000174.1 GCA_030852885.1 Chloroflexota bacterium
GATGGCAGGATGTGCCGGAAGAGCACGCGCTGCTGCCCCGCGCCGACTGACTGCGCGGCAGTCACGAACTCGCTCTCACGCAAGGAGAGTACCTGGCTGCGCATCAGGCGCGCGTACTCCGGCCAGAGCACGAACCCGACCGCGATCAGCGCGTTACCGAGCCCAGGCCCACCGCGCACGGCGGTGATGGTCATGGCCAGGATTATCGACGGGAAGCTGAGGATAGCGTCCGCTGTTCGCATGATGACGGCGTCAACCGCGCCTCCCACATACCCGGCCAGCGCGCCGAGCAGACAGCCGGCAGTGCCAGTGACCAGGATGACGGCGATGCCTGCTGGCACGGACACCCGGGCGCCCCAGATAAGGCGGCTGAAGATGTCGCGTCCCAGCTCGTCGGTTCCCAGCCAGTGCTGCGATCCTGGGGGCAGCAGCCGGTTGGCCAGATCCTGTGCGTCCGGATTGGCAATTGGCAGGACGGGCGCGAGCAGCCCGACGAGAAGCCAGGCCAGCACAATGCTGATGCCCACCAGGGCGATAGGCCGCTGCCGCAGCGCGCGCCAGATCGACGCGAGCTGGCTGCGGTGCTGACGGGTGGCGGTGAGGGCAGACGCCAGTTCAGCGGGCGCCACGGTCGAGTTCATCGTGGTTGCCACGTCAGGAGAGCCTGATCCGAGGATCGAGGAGACCGTAGACGATATCGACGCAGAAGTTGACGAAGGTGTACGCCGTGGCCACGAACAGCGTTACCCCCAACAATGCCGGGTAGTCCAGCTTCAGGGCGGCCGTTACGCTGTAGCGGCCGATGCCCGGCCAGGAAAAGATGGTCTCGGTCAGGACCGCGCCTGCCAGCAGACCGGCGAAGGTCAGGCCAAGCACCGTCACGGTCGGAATCATGGCGTTACGGATCGCGTGCCCATTCACCACGCTGCGTTCGCTCAAGCCCTTGGCGCGGGCGGTGCGCACGTAGTCTTCACCCAGCGCGGCCAGGAGCGAGGAGCGCAGCATCCGCGCCACGATGCCCAGCGCGAACGAACCCAGCACGATGGATGGCAGGATAAGGTGTTGGATGGAAGACTTCGCGACCTCCCAATTGCCGCGCAGCATCGCATCGACCGTCACCATCCCGGTGATCCGCTCGGCTGGCCGCATCCCGGTATCGAGCCTGCCGGGCCCAGGTAACCACTGCAGACGGTAGAAGAACACATAGAGCGCCAGGAGGCCAAGCCAGAAGACCGGCACAGAGGTGCCGATCAGCGCCACAAATCGCGCGAGACTATCGGGCCACCGTCCCTCGTAGATCGCTCCCAGGATGCCCAATGGAATACCAACGACAAGCGCAAAGATCATGGCGGCGAGGGCCAGCTCCATGGTGCCTGGCACGAACTGTTGCAGGTCCTGCATGACCGGGCGGCGCGTAGAAAGGGACTCCCCGAGGTCGCCCTGGAAGAGGTTTCGCATGTAATAGACGTACTGCAGCGGGACCGGCTGATCGAGCCCGTACTTTCGTTCAGCAGCAGCGCGAATCTCGGGATTGCCCGCTGATCGCTCGCCCAGGATTGCCTCGATGGGATCACCCGGAACGGCGTGGGCGAGCGCGAAGGTGGCGATGCTGACGAGAAAGAGGACGAGGATTGATTGGAGCAGCCGGCGGCCGGCATAGGCCCAAATGCCCATGGATGCTTACCCTGCCGGATAGAAGCCGCGCGGGGGCGGCAGCTTGACCTGCCGCCCCCGGGACACTCTATGCACTTTCCTCACGCGTCGCTCCGCGCAACTGGATGATGTACACGCCGTGCGGCGACGCGCCCTTGACGCTGGCGACGGCCGGCATGACGTAGTTGGGCTGAAAATCGACGATGAAGGCCGCATCGTCCTGGAGCTTCTCCTGGATTTCGACGTAGATCGCTTCGCGGGCCTCGGCGTCAGCTTCCACGATGCCCTTGTCGAGCAGCGCATCCACTTCCGGGTTGGCGTAGGCGACGCGCTTGGCGGCGGCTCCGCCTTCGCGACCGAACGGCTCGGCGTAGGTGTGGACATCCACGTAGTCCGGCGACCAGTCGGACATCGTGAACTGGAGCTTCGCGGCCCGGAAATCGGCGAGGCGCTGCGTCGGATCCATGGGCAGCAGCTTGACGGTCACGCCCTCGATGCCCTGGATGTCGGCCTGCAACTTGGCTGACAGCACGTCGCGGTTCAGCCCACCCGGAGCAATCTGGCCTGCGCCATAGGTCAGGGTCAGCTCGGTCGGGCCATTGCCGGATGCCGCCCAGAGTTCGTTGGCCCTGGCCAGGTCGGTCTGGTAGGCGTTCGGTTCCACGGTGTCCGCGCCCAGGAGCCCGAGCGGCACGACGGTTGCTGGGCGGACGGCGCGGCCGCCCATAAGGCCGTCGATGATGCCCTGGTAGTCAATGGCGTGGGCAACGGCCTGGCGAGCTTCCTTCTTCGCGAGCGGGCCACCGACATCCTCGCCGGTGTGCATGGCGATGTATTCAAATGCCAGGGACGGCCCTTCGAGCAACTGCAGGCCGGGGTTGTCCAGGATCTGCTGCATCTTGTCCGGGTCGGCGGCGAACGCCATGTCGGCCTCGCCGGTTTCGAGCAGTTGCAACTGGGTACTGGTATCCGTCACATTGCGGAAGATGACGCGGTCGAACCCCGCCGGCTCACCCCAGTAGTTCGGGTTCGACTCGATGGTGATTTCGCTGCTGATGTCCCAGCCGGTCAGCGTGTACGGGCCGGTGCCAATGGAATTGCCCTCATTCAGCCAGTCAGTCAGCTTGTCGTCCGCATCGGCCGTTTCAGTGACCACGCCGCCGTGCTCCGCGCCTGCCTTGCTGTCCATGACAGCGAGCATCATTGAAGCCAGCACCGCGACCAACGCCGCATTGGGTGATGCCATCGTGATCTCGATCGTGGCGTCATCGACGGCCTTGTAGCCGGTCATGAAGTCCGTGATCAGGAAGCTGGCGTTGCCTTTCAGGTTCTTGAGCCGGTCCCAGCTCCACACCCAGTCAGCCGCGGTCATCTCGTTTTCGCTGTTGTGGAACTTGACGCCCGGCTTGATCTTGATCGTCGCCGTGAGGCCGTCTTCGCTGATGGTTGGCACATCCTCGGCCAGGAGCGGCACGATTTCGCCGGGCTTGTACCCATCAGGGATGTGGTACAGGGTCTCGTAGGTTACCTGCAGACCGGCAGTGGGGTTGATCTCATAGAACCGGCCCGGATCGAAATAGAGCCAGTTGCCGCCCTGGATGTTATCCAGGATAACCAGCGTGCGCGGGTCCATCTGTGCGCTGGCGCGGCGTGCCGGTGACACCAGTACGGCTGGGCCTGCAAGCAACCCTGCTGCAGGAATCATGGCAGCGGCCGCCATCATCGAGCGGCGATTCAGCTTCTTCGCGTGGAGAGCACGGAGGAGATTCACAGTGTGGTCGGTGGACATCGATCACCCTCGCTCAGCGCAGCGGCAGCGGACGTTGCTGCCATCGGCAGTGGCTCCCGAGACTGGAGGTCGCCGGATGCGATGTGCCCCTGAGCAGGAGCCAGCATCCGTCATGACATCTTCCTCTCGCGCCATCGAACGCGGAGGATACCATGAGGGTCGGAATCAATCGGCACTGTGAGATGTGCAACGCGCCCAGAGCAGGGGGATCGTGCCCCTGCCCTGGGCGCGTTCAGGTCACTTCAGCGCGCGACGCAGGGAGGCGTGCACCGCACGCCCTCCCACCTCGACGTGAGCCAGGAAGGAGCCGTTGGCCTGCGTGTGCCCCTCGGCGGCCTCCAGCTGGTCTGACTCAACCGCATCCGACGCGCCGGATACCGCGCGTCCGGTGAGTGAGACCGCCAGGGTCTCGTTCATGACGTAGTCGCGGTAGGCCTCGATGGCGGCGGCGATCTCGGGATCTGCCACGTAGCTGATCTCGATGGTGTCCTCGATGCGGTACTCCGCCTGCTTGCGCGCATCCTGGATACCGCGCACGACATCGCGCACGATTCCCTCGGCGATCAAGTCCGGGGTCAGCGTGGTGTCCAGGATAACCGTCGTGCGCGGGCCCTGCGCCACGGCGTAACCGGGAAGTTTCACGAGGTCAACCAGGATGTCCGACGGCTCCAGCGTCACGTCGCTGCCGCCAGCGTTCAGCGTGATGCTCTGGCCTGCTTCCACCTGGGCGGCAATCTGCGCCGGGTCGGCGGCGGAGAGCGCTGCGCGCACCGCGTTAACCTGCTTGCCCAGGCGCGGCCCCAGGACACGCAGATTTGGCCGGATGTCGTAGGTCACGTACTGGCCCGGATCAGCGAGTGGCGTGACCGCCTTGATGTTCAGTTCGTCCAGCACCTGTTCCTGCAGCTTGAGGACGGAACCGATGACGCTGGGGTCGCGCGCGTAGACCAGGAGGGCCGGCAAGGGCTGGCGCACCTTCACGGCTGCTTCCTGGCGGGCCGCGTGCCCTGCGCCCACGACCTCCAGCACCGCGTCCATGTCCTGCGAGAGAGCGAGGTCGATGCGGGAGGAATCGGATACAGGGAAATCCGTCAGGTGCACCGATTCCGGAGCCGAGGGATTCCCGGATCGCACCAGGTTCTGGTACATGATCTCCGACAGGAACGGGGTGAAGGGCGCCAGGACCCGCGCCAGCGTGGTCAGGACCTCGTGCAGGGTCACATACGCCGCGGCCTTATCGGAATCGCTTTCGCTCTTCCAGAAACGGCGGCGGTTGCGCCGGATATACCAGTTGGAAAGCTCTTCGACCGTGAAGCGCTCAATCGCCTTCGCTGCCCGGTCCGGGTCGTAGCCATCGAGCGCCGCGCGGACTTCGGCGATCAGCAGGTGCAACTGGGAGATGATCCAGCGGTCGAGGAGCGAGCGCTCGGCCAACGGTATCTGCACCGCCGGGTCCATCGGATCGAACTGGTCGATCTCCGCGTAGGTTGCGAAGAAGGCGTACGAGTTCCAGAGCGGCAGGATGAACTGGCGGCGCACTTCGTCTGTGATGTGTGGCCCGAAGTTGACATTGGTGTCAGGGTTAGCCCGAGCAAAGAGCCAGCGCATGACATCGACGCCGAACTCCTCGGCGGCGTCGTCAAACCAGATGGCGTTCCCCTTGCTCTTGTGCATCTCCTCGCCCTTTTCATCGCGCATCAGGGCGTAGGAGAAGACGTTGCGAAAAGCGGGCTCTGGAGAATCAAAGGTCAGGGCGGTGCTCTGGGCAATGACGGAGTAGAACCAGTTGCGGAACTGCCCTGGGAAGCTCTCGGAGATCAGGTCCGCCGGGTACCACTCGTTCCAGTAGTCGCGGTCGTGGCGGTACTTGAGCGTGGAGAACGCCACGATGCCAGCGTCCAGCCACGGGTTACCGACATCCTTGATGCGCGAGACTGGCTCGCCGCATTCACGGCAGGCGATCTGCACGGCGTCGATGTACGGGCGGTGCGGGGAGTGCCCCTCGAACTCGTCCCAGCCAGCGACAGCGCGTTCCCGCAGCTCTTCCTTGCTGCCGATCACCTCGAAAGTGCCGCAGGATTGGCATTCGAAGATAGGCAGGGCCAGGCCCCAGTACCGCTTCTTGGAGATCATCCAGTCGTCCATGTGCTCGAGCCAGTCGAGCTCACGGTCCTCACCGAATGATGGGTACCAGGTGACCTGCCGCGTCACATCCTTCATTGGCTCCCGCAGCGGGTCCATGGAGATGAACCACTCATCGACCAGGCGGAAGACGAGGTCGGTATTGCAGCGCCAGCAGACCGGGTAGCGATGCTTGTACTGCTCGCCCCGGTAGAGGAGACCCTTGTCCTTCAAGTTGTTGGCGATCGGCATGGCCACTTCGTGCACGTACAGACCGCTCAGGTCCCCGAAGCCATCGATGTACACGCCGAATTCGTCAATCGGCGCGATCACCGCCAGGTCGTTGACTTTGGAGAGCTGAAAGTCCTCTTTACCGGCTCCCGGCGCGATATGCACGATGCCAGTGCCTTCTTCCGCACCCACGTCCTCCCAGGGGATGACGCGGTGCTCCACGTCAGCCGCGGCCGGGAGTTCGTCGAAGGGTCCCCGGTAGCGGCGGCCAACCAGGTCGGCGCCCGTGACTTCCCCCAGCACCTCGTACTCGCCGCGCAGCGCGTTTTTGGCGGCCTCCTTCGCGAGGTAGTAGGTCTTGTCCCCTTGCCGGACATGGAGGT
>JALYWD010000183.1 GCA_030852885.1 Chloroflexota bacterium
TGGCGGAAGGATCGCAGGTCAAGAATCTGCTCGGCTTTGCCCCGACACCCGGGGTGACGGAGTACTACGACTGGATGAACAAGACCTGGGTCACCATGCCCGAGGGCCAGATTCACCAGACCCCCACACACGCCTACAACGGCTGGTCGTACTACATCACGAACCAGACCCAGAACAAGGATGCGGCCTGGCAGTGGATCAAGTTCGCCGGTAGCCCCGGCATCAGTGCTATTGATGTCGCATCTGCCGATTCCGGTTACCAGCCCTGGCGCAAATCACACTCCACGAACCTGGAGCCCTGGATATCTGCCGGCTGGGATGAGGCCGAGGCCAAGACGTACATCGACAACATCCTCGCCGCCACGGACCATCCGAACGCGGTCTTTGACCCCCGCATTCCGGGCGCCGCCCGTTACCAGGACACCCTCGAGCTGTACACGAACCGCACCATCGCCGGTGAGTTGCAGCCGCAGGAGGCGATGGACCAGTGTGCCGCCGAGTTCAATGCCATCACGGATGAGCTCGGCCGGGACGCCCAGGTTGCCGCCTACCGCGCGCACCTCGGCATGTCCTCCTAGCGCTGCCCGCCGCGCCCGCGCCCGTCAATACAGGGCGTGGGCGTCCTCCGTGTTCACCAGGTGATTGCCATGTCAGCAGCCGGTTCGATGGCCGTGCCTGAGGTCGCGCAACCCGCCACGGGCGCACGAGCCTACCGTTCGTCCGCAAGATACGTGTTCCTGGTCCCGGCAATGGTCTACCTGCTGGTTCTGGGAGTCTTTCCGCTCCTCTTCTCCCTGCGCCTCGTGTTCGGAGCATGGAATGCCGGGCAGAAGGAAATCACGTGGGTCGGGCTTGCGAACATCCAGCGGCTCATGGCGGACGAGCGATTCTGGGGCTCCCTCGGCCGCACCCTCGCCTTCGTCGCGTTGGCGGCAGGCATGGAATTGCTGATCGGCTGCGGTGTTGCGCTCGCCTTGCAGAACGTGACGCGTGGCAAGAACTGGATGCGCGTCGCGTTTGCGCTGCCCATGCTCTTGCCTCCAATCGCGGTCTCGTTCACGTGGAAGATGCTCTTCGATTACAACCGGGGGCCGGTCAACTACTTCCTTGATGAGTTGGGCTTCCCGCGCATGGCCTGGCTTGCCGGTCAGGAATCCGCGCTGCTGTCGCTCGTTATCGTCGATCTCTGGCAGTGGACGCCCTTCATCATGCTTGCCGCGCTGGCTGCGCTGGAGTCTCTCCCAGTCGAACTGTATGAGGCCGCTACGGTCGATGGCGCATCACGCTGGGAAATGCTCAAGAGCATTACGCTGCCCTTGATCAAGCCGTACCTGGTGGCCATTGTGCTGCTGCGGGCCATCGACGCCTTCAAGGTCTTCGACACGATCTACATCCTGACCGGCGGCGGCCCAGGCACCGCCACCGAAATGCTGACCTTCTACGCATACGTCGCTGGGTTCAGACCGTTCAATATGGGGTTCACCGCCACCATCTCCTGGGCCATCGTCGTCGTGATGTCCATCGTCTTCCTGCTGTTCCTGCGCGCGTTCCGGCGGATCGAGGAGGTCTGACATGGGCGTTCGGGTTGGTCGCCTGACCACGGCAATTTCGTATGCCGTCCTCGCGATCTTCGCCATCTTCACGCTGTTCCCAATCTACTGGATGTTCATTACCTCGGTGAAACCGGAAAGCGCGGTGGGGGCGCCTGCTCCGTCGTTCATACCCTGGGTGCAATACCAACCTACTCTCCAGCCGTTCCGAGCCATCTTTGGCGAAGGAGAAGGTTATGGCGTGAGCGGAATGGGCAACGTCATGTTGCTCTTCCGCAACAGCTTCCTCTCGGCGTTCTTCTCGGCGCTAATCGCAACGGTTCTCGGCGCCATGGCGGCCTATGCGCTCAGCCGCTTCCGCTACCGGCGCTGGAAAAACAACGACATCGCGTTCTGGTTCATATCCCAGCGCATGATGCCGCCCATCGCCCTGGTCGTCCCCTACTTCATCCTCTTCGGGCGCGTCGGACAACTGGACAAGGTCACCACCCTGA
>JALYWD010000188.1 GCA_030852885.1 Chloroflexota bacterium
CCCTTGCGCCATACACCAGTGGCGCCTACGTGAACTACATCGATGCCGATCAGCCGGACTGGGCAACCGCCTACTACGGCCGGAATCTCGATCGGCTGATGCGGGTCAAGGCGCGCTACGACCCAGACAATGTTTTCGACGCGCTGCAGTCGATACCCATGGACGCGGTTGGGCCATGATGGAGCGAGACGAACGAGAGGAACGGAGCGCGCGGTGGGGTTCTGGTCATGTTGCCACTTCGGGTTGTCGCGGCCAGGCTCTACGAGCAGATGACGCCAACGGCTCACGCGCTCCTGGCGGTAACGCCCGCATTCGAGCGTGGCTGGCTCAGGCAGCCACGGGAGAACCCGCTACACATGCCCGGGGGGAGAGCTTGGCGCATTGCCAGAACGTCATTCCCGGTTCGCGCGATTTCCATGCTGGAATCTTCTCCGTGGCCGATCGCCGGGGCGACGTAATGTCCGCGACAGCGGGTGTGGACGCTTTGGCTACGGTTGCGTTGGAAGTGGCATGTCTCCTGCGGAGTTACCGACTTGCGGGGGGTAACCCGATACTATCAGGAGGAGATCCAAATGGCATCGGCAAAGGTTCAGGAAAAGCATCAAATGACCATCGCTGACTATGTTGGCGATATGGTCGCCCTGGAATCCCATATCGAAGAGGCGATGGACCGCCAGCTCAAGGAAACGAAGGACGATCCGGAGGCACATGCGGCGGTTCAAGGCTTTCATGACATGGTGAAAGCCCATCGCGATGGCTTGAAGGCGCTCCAGGAGGAGGTCGGCACCACGGGCGGCAACCCCATCATCGCCGTCGGCTCCAACCTGCTCGGCAAGGCGGCAGGCGTGATTGACATGGTGCGGACCGAGGGCATCTCCAAGAGCTTGCGTGATGACTACGCCGCCTTCAGCCTGGCCGCCATCAGCTACTCCATGTTGCACACCACGGCGACCGGTCTCGGGAACCAGAAGGTCGCCAAGGTGGCCGAGAAAAACCTGACCGACTACGCGGGTGCGATCGAGCGCATCAACGAGATCATGCCGTCGGTCGTGGACCGCGAGTTGCGCAAGGATGGGCATGAGCCGGCTGGCAACGCCGTCGCGGCAACGCGCAAGGCTGTCGCGGACGCCTGGCACGCCAAGACGAGCTAACGCTCAGGCAGCGACTTGACGAAAGCCCGGTACTCCATTGGGAGTACCGGGCTGTGTGCTGTCCATGCATTCGACGCGAATCCAGGGATCATGGCGGTTCGGCGATGTGACATCGGGTGACGTGGGGACAACCAGCTTGTCGACCCTGCGTTGCCTATGCCTCCAGTGGCGCCCCAAGCCGTCCCGAAAGCTCCTCCAGTTCCGCCCAGATGGTGGGATGCAGGTCGATCCCCAGCGTCTCGCTGATCGCCGTCGCCACGTTCTCCGGATCGCCGGGCGCCAGCACACCAGTGGACTCGTAACCGGCGGCAGGTGGGCAGGCGCGGAGCTCAGCGAGGAGTTGGCGCAGTTCGTCGGCGAACTCGATGGGATCACGGAACGCGTCGATGCGCCAGGCCATGAAGGCGTGTCCCAGGCCGGGGCGTACCCCTATGCGCTGCACGCTCGCCAGATGAGTCCCCCAGAGTGCGCCCGCCAGAGGCCCGCAGAACGTCTCCACCATCACGGCCAGGCCATACCCCTTGTGGCCGCTCGTATTTTGCTCTCCGCCCAGGGGCATCAGGTATTTGGCGAGGTAGGGATCGGTGGCCGGGAGCCCGGTTTCATCCACAACCAGGCCATGGGCGAGCGGCTTGCCGGTGCGGCGGGCGATCTCCAGCTTGCCGTAGGCGATGGCACTGGTGGCCATGTCGAAGACGAACGGCGGTTCGCCGGGGCCCAGCGGCGCCGAGAACGCGATGGGATTCGTCCCCAGCATTGGCACGCAGCCGCCGGTTGGCACCACGAATGGCCCGGCGTTTGTCATGGCCATCCCGCCCAACCCCTGCGCGGCCGCGCTCATGGCGTAGGAGCCGGCGATGCCGAAGTGGGTGCTGTTGTTGACCGTGACCATGGCCACGCCCATCTCCTGGGCTTTGGCGATGCAGGCGTCCATCGCCTGTGGCGCCAGGGCAAGGGCCAGGCCGCTGTTCGCGTTGAAGACGGCGGTTGTCGGCGTCTCGCGCTCCACCGTCAGTTCCGCCCTGGGGTGGATGGAGCCGGTCTCGATCTGTTCCACGTACATGGCGAGGCGCGCCACACCGTGGGACCAGACACCACGTACGTCCGCAGTGACGAGTTGCTGCGCGGCGCGCTGGGCGGCGGCTTCTGGTACGTCCAGGCGCATGAAGACATCCGCGACGAAGCGGCGCAAGTCTGCCGGCATGATGCGCCGTTCCGTTGCTGGCGCGGCAGCAGCGGGTTCCTGATCAGTTCCTGTAAGCGTCATGCTGTTCACCGACCTGATGACTAACCGCGATCGAAGACTTCGATCACTTTCGCGAATCGCTCAAAATTGTCGGGGGTGCGCGGATCAAGGGAAACCAGGTGCTGGCGCATGCCGAGGTTGGCGTAGGCATGCATGGTGGCTGCCATCTCTTCCGGCGTGCCGTGGACCAGCATGGGATCGTCAGCATCGTCGTCGAAGCTGAAACGCGTGCTGCTCGTGCGTATGAGCGATCCGGGGTCACGCCCGACTTCAGCGCACGCCTTGTCCAGTTCCGCCACCATCGGCAGGATATCTTCTGGCTGCGCCAGCCAGTCGGAGTTCCAGGCATCCGCATAGCGCGCGGTCAGGCGCAACATGCGCGGTCCCTTCGCCCCGAGCAGGATGGGCGGGCCGCCTTCCTGCCAGCGGGGGCCACGCGGCAGATTCACCGCGTGGCGCGCCTGGTAGTAGCGCCCTTCGAGGTCTGCCGTGCCGGTGCGGGTCAAGCCCGAGATGATGTGCAGCGCTTCCTCGAAGCGGTCGACCCGGCGATCGAAGGGGAGGCCGAACATGTCGTACTCCGGCTTGTGCCAACCGCAGCCGAGCCCCAGGACGAAGTTTCCCCGGGTGATGGAATCGATGGTCTCGGCCATCCTGGCGATGGAGCCAGGGTTGTGAAAACTGGTGCAGGCCACCATCGGCCCAATGGGCACGCCGGGCAACGCCGCAGCCAGGCCCGCCATGGTAGTCCAGGCCTCCCATGGTCCGCGCGGACCGGCTTCAGGATCGAGATCGATCATGAAATGATCCGGGATCCAGATCATGTCAAAGCCGATCTCTATGGCCAGCTTTGCCTTCTCCACCAGGGACCAGAAGTCTTCGTTACTGCCTTCTGGATCCGCTGGTGACGACTGGAGTTGCGGCAACATGACGGCCAGGCTCATCGGGCGCTGGCGCTTTGTCGTGATCCAGTGCCCGCGCGGCAGCGCGCC
>JALYWD010000328.1 GCA_030852885.1 Chloroflexota bacterium
GACCCTCACCCCCAGCCCCTCTCCCTGTGCGCAGGGAGAGGGGAGCCGCCGGACTGGCTACAGGGGGAACCCTGCCGCAACCGCGCCGATGCCGCCCCGACTTTCCCGGGCAGCACACCCCTCGCCCTGCGCACAGGGAGAGGGGCTGGGGGTGAGGGTCCGCCGCTCATTTCGCCACTCATTCGTGTCGTTTCCCCCGCGCCGCGCCTCCCGCACCGCCAGGCGTGGCGGGTTTCACGGATGTGCGCGCCCGCCACGGCCCATAGGCTGCTGGTCAGGCGGGAACACGGATCGCCGGATCTGCTGGCAGCCGCATCGCGGCCTGCCGGGTCGTTCCCGGTTGGCGGCGGCACGCACACCCTGGGCGCGGTCACCTGCACCGGCTCAACCTACGCCGGAAACACCTCGGGCGATCCCGCCGTGGCGGTCACCTGCACCGGGGTCGGCGACCGCTCCGGCTGCACCACCCGCGTGGCCTGGGCAACAGGGGGTCGGGTGAGGATCGGAGCCGGGCGCGCCCTCACCCCGGCCCGTGGCCTCCGCGTAGGTTGGCAGGGCAGGAAAGGGGTACGCACCAGACGCCCACCTCGCCGTCAACCAGGAGATCCAGGGCGTCATGCAGGGCGTCCCGGGCCGTACTCGCGGGTCGTGCGGATCCTGGCCGCCCGGCGCTGACGAGGTGTGGCTCGGTGCAAATGATGAGGGCACCCGCGGGAGCGTGAGGCTGGTCCCCAGTTGTCCACCTGAGGTAGGCCACGCCGTGCGCGGCGCACTGTGCCGCCAGCGCATCCGCCATCACGCACGGTGCGCTGGCCCCTGGCATCCGTGCGTGATGCGTTGGGTCGCACCCGCCCGCCAGGCCACGCAGGTCGATGACGGCCCACGGGGTGAGCGCACGGAGGAACCCGTCGATCGTGTCCTCGTTGAGCAGGGCCGGGTCCTGGGGATGGAGCACGCGATGCGCCAGGTACCGTTGCTGGCACGCCGCTGTCAGCGCCTCCCGTGGGGCGCCCTCATCCCCCACGATCAGGATGGGCTGGAGCTTCTGGCTCGTGCGGGCCGATCCTTCGGGGCTGGTCTCCGGCGTGAGGGCGTCCGGCGGGTGGTACAGGCGGTCGGGCTGCCGCCACCAGCCAGGTTCCGCCAGGACCGGGTGCGCGTGCTGGCGTTCCGTCGCCAGGGCGCGCACCATGTGGGCGAGCGCGGTCGGACGCGGCTCCGGGGCGCGGAGGTCGAACACGCCCGGCTCGTAGTGCCCCTCGTCCCGCGTCACCATCTGATCCCAATCGAATGCTCCCAGCAGCGACCAGGCGGTGACCGCGCGCACATCAGCACCGGCGGCGCGGGCTTGCCCGGCGCCGTGCCACACGTCGGCGAGCCAGCGCATCTGCTCCTCACGGGTACACCCGTTGTGCGCCTCGGTGACGGCTACTGGCAGGTGGTACCGCTGCCAGGCCTCGTACAGGAAATCGCCGGGTCCGGGCGCGCCCTCCGGCAGTACCCGCGCCGCCAGCACATCCACGTACCGGTGCCTGCCGTTCGTCCCCACCTCCTCGGTGGGATAGCGCTCCAGCCGGTCATCGAGGAAGCGGGCGCTGCTGAGATAGTGGTTGATGCCCACGATATCCGGCGGGCAGGGGTGCTCCAGGAACCAGCGCAGATCGGCATCGGGGATGTCCAGGCGCCGCATCCAGCCCCAGAGTGGGCCATTGACGGTCAGGGACCCCGTGAGCAGATCCCAGGTGAGCCAGCGCCGCTCGTTCTCCCACTCCGCCTGGTAGGCCAGCTCCGGCGTGGAGAACGTCTTGCCCAGGTCATCGGTCTGGATGAGGCGAGCCGCGCTGTTGACCGAGCGGATCGCCTCCATGGCGAGCACCACGGCGCGGCACTGGTTGAGCAGAGCCCGGGCGAAGGAGACATCATCATGTTTGTGGGGGTACCAGTACCCGTAGCGTGCGGAAAAGCGCGCGGTGGTCAGCGGCTCATTGACGGGAGTCCAATCCTCCACCCACGGGTAGCGCTCCGCCACGGCCCGGGCGTACGCCGCGAGGCGCTCCGGGAAGCGGGGATCGAGCAGATCCGTGTCGCGCGGGCCGCTGCCGTGGTGAACCAGGCCGACTATCGGGCGTACGCCGAGGTCTCGCAGCGCGCCCAGCCGCTCGTCTGGCCACCGCCAGTCCGCGCGCTCCAACCCATCCGGGGCAGTGCGTTCCCAGAGGACCGGGTAGCGGATGGCGCTGATGCCCAGTTCCGCGAAACGCGCCAGGTCGGAGATGCGCTCCTGGTGACCCGTGCGGACCGTCTGGTCGAAGTAGCGGTCGCCGACCCGGTTGACGGTGCATTCGATGCCGCCCCACATTTCGGGCAGGGTGGTGTGGGAGGGCGGGGTGTCGCGCAGGGCGGTACTGGAGGAGCCCCTGGTTGGTACGGGATTGTGGGGGATGGTGTTGCTAGGGAACATGGACCTTTCTCGTGCGAAACGCCCTCACCCCCAACCCCTCTCCCGATGCGCGGCTGGTAAGGGGAGGTCTTGCGGAATGCCGAGGGTTGCCGGCGGAGAACCCTCACCCCAACCCCTCTCCCGCGCAGCAGGTGGGGGGAGAGGGGCTGGGGGTGAGGGCAATCTGATCAGGCAGGGACCTGCTCTGGTCCCCGGGTTTCCACGCGGATGAGGCTGCCGGGGTCGATTTCGGCCAGGTCTGTCAGCCGGTTCCGGCGGGAGGCCGGCTTGACCTTGCGCTGCGAGATCGCCTCCTGCATCAGGCCCAACATGCGCGCGGCGATGGAGTCCCAGTCGTACCCGGCGGCAATGGACCGTGAACGGCTCTCCCGTCGGGTGCGCGCCGTGTGGTCTTCGTGGAGGAGCGCGTCAATCGCGGCGGCAAACCCTTCCGGGGTGGCTCCGAAGCGCACTACGTCGCCGTAGAGATCGATCACGTCGGCAATCGGTGTCGAGACCACGGGCTTGCCCGCGGCGAGATACTCCAGCGTCTTGGTCGGAGAAATGAAGCGCGTGGCCTTGTTCCGGGCGAACGGGAGCAGCGCCACGTCAAAGCAGGCCAGGAAGGCGGGCAGGCTGGCGTAGGTCTGGGCGCCGTAGTAGACGATGTTCGGGCGCTGGGGCAGATCAGCCTGACTGATCTTGGCGACCGGACCGATCATGGCGATCGTCCATTCGGGATGCGAGGCGGCCACGGCGTCGATGAGGCCGAGGTCGAGGCGTTCGTCGATCACGCCGTAGTAGCCCAGGACCGGGCGGGGCCGGCTGGCGAGATCCCGGGGGCGGGGAATGCCGTTCGCCGCCTGGGCAAAGTGCTCCGTCTCCACGCCTGACGGGAAGCAGTGCACGGCAGGGTGATGATCCTTGCGCGCCTCGTACAGGCTCGGGCCACCCGTGAAGACGAGGTCAGCCTCGGCCATGAGCGCCTGCTCACGCTCGCGCAGACCCAGGGGCGCGCCGTTGAAATTGGCCAGCTCATCCATCGCGTCGAACACCACCAGCGCCGGGTCCAGGCCCGGTGGTTCCGCGCCGTACGCCATGGGGGTCAGGTACCAGAGGATCACCTCGCGTGGCGCGGCGAGTGGCTCCAGGAGCGGGGTAAGCAGCTCCCGGATCTGGTCGTTTGTAACTGGGCCGAACCCTTCCGTGCAGTCCGGCAGGAGGGGGGTGACGACGGTAACGCCGTCCTGCTCGGCAACCCGCAGCCCGGCCTGGGTGTGCCCGGCTTCCGGCTCTTCCACCACGTAGACCGGCATCGTCCGCGCGAAGCGAGTGAGCAGATGCTGGGGCCGCTGCCAGACGAAATCCCAACGCAGATGCGAGAAACAGACCAACATGTCCTGAACCTTTCACACTGAGCGGCCGGTCGTCATGTCGCTGGCGCCGCCTCGTGCAGCGCCAGCACCGGCGCGGTCAGGGATTCATCTGAACGAGATACAGAGAACTGGGCACTATCGATAGTCGCCGGCTGGCGCAGCGGAATCTGTCCCACTCAGCACGCCGTGGCGTGCCAGCGCGGGACCGTTGAGACTCGCCCATCCAACTCACAGCGACCGAGGATGGCTTACCGCAGAATGAAGCGGCGTTTCTGCCCCACCCGAATCGGTACGCGCTCCATCTCGATGACTCCTCCTGATCACCACGAGTCCGCAGGGGGCTCCTGATGCTTCTCTAATGCACAGGTCGTACCATCAAGACGGAACGCTGGCGCGGCTGATCGCGCAAGTTCCCGGTATTCATGATGTGCGTACGAAAATCTCCGTATGCATTACGGCCATATGTTCCCCTTACCGAATTAACATCAGAAGATGGCATCTCTTGTGCAATGGTGCTGATCAGCAGTGAGTTGCGCCAGGGCGGAGTGGTTCAGCAACGACGCAGGGTGGCACGAAGGGCCACCTCACCGTCCGCTGGCAGGTGCTTCCCCGCATCGGCATTGCCCGGCACGCCGTGTGCTGTATGAGCGCCGGCATCCGCACCACGGATCGCCGCGTTGCTCAAGTCGATGGAAGGCGGGTTTCCCTTCGGCAATGAGACATGAATCGGGCAGGTGGAACAGAGGAGAACGGCCATGATGTCGTCCCAGGACTCCCTCGCCAGGCTTGACGAGGCGCGGCGCGGTATCCGCTCCGCCCTGGATGCGCTTGGGAAGATCCCCGACGAAGCTGTGCCACGGGTCACGAACGACGGCATCCAGCATGAGTTACAGGACGTAGAGAAACGCCTGCAGGTGGTGCGTGATGACCTGGCGCCCGCCGGGAAGCAGACCAGCTCGGATCAGGAATAAGAGGAACGCATGATGAGTGAGCAGCACGCTGCCGCCGCGCCAAAGCCCCACGCCAATGGGCGCGAGCGGCAAGGACCGGTGATGCCGATTGGCGGCGCGGAGGAGACGGAGCCGGGCGGAGCGATCCTGCAACGCTTCCTGGACCTGGCTGGAGGCGATAAGGCGCGCATTGCCGTGATTCCGACCGCCTCCCAGGAGGCGCAGCGCAGCGGGGAAGGCTACGTCAAGCTCTTCCGCGAGATGGGCGCGGCCAGCGCGGACTGGATGCGGATTGCAGGCCGCGAAGATGCGCAAAGCGGGCCAGCGCTCGACCTGATCGAGAACGCCACCGGCCTCTTCATCACGGGTGGGGACCAGGCGCGCCTGGTGGAATTCCTCGCTGGCACCCACGTCATGGAGGCAATCCGCGACGCCCACGCCCGGGGCGTCGTCGTGGCCGGCACCAGCGCCGGAGCCTCGATCCTGGGCGCCCACGTGATGGTCCCCGGCAAGGGCATCAACGGCGATGCGGCGGCACGCAAGGGCATGATGGATACGGTGGCCGGCTTCGGGCTGCTGCAGGATGTCATCGTGGACCAGCACTTCAGCGAGCGTGGCCGCATGGGGCGGCTGCTGGCCGTCTTTGCCGCCAATCCGGGCTTGCTGGCCGTCGGGCTGGACGAGGACACGGCGGTCGTTATCGATGGCGATGGCCTGCTGGAGACGCTCGGCAGCGGCATGGTCACGCTGATTGATGGGCGCACCACGGTCTCTGACTTCTTCGACCGGGAGGACGGCGATCTCCTCTCCGTGACCGGCTCGTCGCTGACAGTGCTCGGTCCCGGCCACCACTTCGACCTGGAGCGCCGGGTGGCGACCGACGTGAACCCCGAGGCGAGTGGCGTGAATTCTGGCAAGGCGCCGGGCGTTCTGGCAGGAACACCCTCATGATCGAGATTCGCCGGAGCAAGGTCTACCGGGGACCGAACGTGTGGGCGCGCGTGCCAGTTGTGCACCTGGTCGTGGACATCGGAGACCTGGAAGCGCGGCCGACCAACGCTATTCCCGGGTTCATGGAGCGCCTGCTCGAGCTGATCCCCACGCTGCATGGCCACCGGTGTTCGCGCGGGCATGCGGGCGGGTTTGTGGAGTGCCTGCGTGAGGGGACGTGTCTCAGCCATGTGCTGGAGCACGTGGCCATCGAACTCCAGGCCCTGACCGGCGCGGATGTCAGCCGCGGCAAGACGCGCGGCGCCACAGAGCGCGGCGTCTACGACGTTATCTACCAGTATCGCCAGGAGGAGGTGGGCACGGCGGCCGGGGAGCTGGCCTGCCGGCTGCTCAATCACCTGCTGCATGCCAGCGAGCCGGAGCTGGATTACGCCCTGGAGCTGGAGAACCTGGTGCGCCTGGCCGAGCGCCTGGCGTATGGCCCGTCAACGGCGGCCATCGTCGAGGCTGCCGAGCGGAACGGCATCCCGGTCCTGCGCCTCGATCCCCGCCGCTCCCTCGTGCAGCTCGGGCACGGTTGCTACCAGCAGCGTATCTGGGCCACGGTGACCTCGAAGACCTCGGATATTGGTGATGCCATCGCCGGGGACAAGGCGGTGACCAACGGGCTGCTCCAGGATGCCGGCCTCCCCTCTCCGCGCGGGGAGCTGGTGCGGGACGCCGATGACGCGGTGGCGGCGGCGAGGCGGATGGGCTTCCCCGTCGTGCTGAAGCCGCTGGATGGCAACCATGGCCGTGGCGTCTGCATCGGGATCACCACCGAGGAGGAGGTGCGCGCCTGCTTCACGACAGCGTCTGAGGCGAGCCGCGAGGGGACGGTCCTTGTCGAGCAGTACGTCACCGGCAAGGACTACCGCCTCCTGGTCATCGCCAACCGGGTGGTGGCGGTCGCCGAGCGGGTGCCCGCCCATGTGATCGGCGATGGTGAGCACACGGTGCGCGAGCTGGTGGCGATCACCAACGCCGATCCCCGGCGCGGCATTGGTCATGAGAAGACGCTGACCCGTATTCCGCTCAATCGCCAGACCGATGAGACCCTCTCCCGGCAGTCCCTCACGCTTGACGATATCCCCGCGGCAGGGCAGCACGTGCACCTGCAGCAGACCGGCAACATGAGCACCGGCGGGACATCCATCGACCGCACCGATGAGGTCCACCCGGATAACGTCGAGATTGCGCGGCAGGCGGCGATGGTGGTTGGGCTGGATGTGGCGGGCATCGACTTCATCATGCCAGACATCACCCGGTCGGTGCGGGAGACGGGCGGCGCGATCGTGGAAGTCAACGCTGGCCCCGGCTTCCGCATGCACACCCACCCCACGGAGGGGTACCCACGTCATGCCGGGCGCGCCGTGATCGACATGCTCTTTCCGCCGGGCAGCCCAGCCCGGGTGCCGATCGTGGCGGTCACGGGAACGAACGGCAAGACCACCACGACGCGCATGATCGCGGCGATCATGCGGGCGGCTGGCAACCAGGTCGGCATGACCACGACCGATGGCATTTACGTCAATACGACGCAGATTGCCTCCGGCGACATGGCCGGGCCGGACAGCGCCCGCATGATCCTGAAGAACCCGGTGATCGACTTCGCGGTGCTGGAGACGGCGCGGGGCGGCATCGTGCGTTCCGGGCTGGGGTTTGACCGCTGCGATGTGGCCGTCGTGACCAACATCAGCAGCGATCACCTGGGCCTGGGCGGCGTGGAAACCATTGAGGACCTCGCCCGGATCAAGGGCGTTGTGCCCGAGGCCGTGTTCCGGGACGGCGCCAGCGTGCTGAACGCCGACAACGCGTGGACCGTGCGCCTGGCGGAGCGCGCGCGGGGCGAGATCATCTACTTCTCGATGGATCCGGAGAACCGGGTCATCCGTGATCACCTGCGCGAGCGCGGCCGGGCGGTGGTGCTGCAGCAGACGCGCGCTGGCGAGATGATTACGCTGCTGGATGGGAAGGAGGAAACCTCGCTCCTCCGCGCCTGCGAGATCCCGGCGACGATGGAAGGCCGGATTCGCGTCAACATCGCGAATGCCCTGGCCGCGACGGCGGCCGCTGTTGCGCGTGACGTGCAGGTGGAGTGCATCCGTGACGCACTCCGGGCGTTCACGACCGATTTCGGGCAGACCCCGGGCCGGTTCAACCTGCTCGAGATCAAGGGACGGCAGGTGGTGATGGACTACGGCCACAATGTCGGCGCCCTGGAGGCAATCGGCGACTTCGTGCAGCGCACGCAGGCTGTCCACCGCGTGGGGGTGATTGCGGTCCCCGGAGACCGCCGCAATGAGGATGCGCGGGCGTTCGCGCGCCTCGCCGGGCAGATCTTCGATGAAATCATCGTGCGCGAGGATGCCAACCTGCGTGGCCGCGCGCCCAGGGAAATGGCAGCCCTGCTGCGGGAGGCCGTGCAGGAGAGCGGCGTGCCGCCGGCCCGCATTCACACGGTGCTGGATGAGATTGATGCCATTCACACGGCGCTCGACCTGGCGGCGCCGGGAGACCTGGTGGTTGCCCTCGTCGAGCAGGTCACCCCGGCCTGGGAGGCGCTGCGGGCACGGCAGGCGGCAGAAGGCGCGGGTGTGGCGCTTGTTGAGGCGAACGCGCCAGCGATGACGCCCCGGCGTACGCCGGAACCCGTGATGCACGCATACCCGGGGTAGGGCTGGCAGGGCGGCGGGACGTGCGGGTTTCGGGGGTGCTGCGGGCAGGGACGCCGGAGGCTAAAACGCCGGGTGTGAAATCGCATTACCGGGCATGTCTGCGCCGCAACGGTCCTCACCCCCAACCCCGCTCCCGAAGTACTTGCGCAGGGGGAGGTCTTGCGGGCAACCCTCGACAAGCTCCAGCACCACCCCCTGCCAGCTCGCGGCCGGGAGCGGGGCTGGGGGTGCGGGCAACGCGCTGGAGGGCACCCGGATACGGCTGAGGCACGCTCCTTCGCGCCGGGCGACGGCGCAGCCTCGCCTATGCAAGGGTGGCGCTCGGCGCATTCATTTACTGCATGTTGCGCAGGTCAGCGCTCCAGCCTCACTTTGGCAAGACGAATGGCACAGTTGTTGCTTCCACCAGGCAATGTACATCACGGTGCCGGGGCACGATTTCCTGGCGCTGGTTGACCCGAGGGACCAGCCTCGGGCGCGATCCCACCCCTCCTTCCAGCCAGGCTGCACAGGTGCGAGAAGGCGTTTCTCGCCCGGCTACATCGGAGTCAGAGCGCATGGCCTTCCCATTGACGTTATCCACCTGGACAACCACACCGTTGTCTACCGGCACCGACGACGAGATCCGGGAGCGAGACCCGGAGCTGCACTATGAGACGGAGTATGAGGATGGCGACGGGCTCCACGATGGGACCTCCACGCGATCCAGATCGACCGGGTGGCCGATACGGCTGCTGAGCGCCGGGGTGTCCCTGGTGGCGGTGGATCTGGTGTACCGCAAGCTGACCGGGCACCACATCCTCTACCAATCGGTCAGCGCGCCTGAGCGCAGTAACGGGCACGAGGAGGAGGAAGCACCCTCCCCTATCCCCGCGCATGGCGTGCAGCGCACGCTCACGATTGGCGCGACGCCTGATGCGCTCTACCGGCTCTGGCAGCAGCCGGAGACACTCAGTAGGGTGATGGGCCATGTGGGTGAGGTGACGGCGAACGCGGATGGGAGCCACCATTGGGTGATCCCGGGGCCACTGGGACAGACCCTGGTCTGGGACACCCGGGTCGTGATGGAGCGCCCCGGCGAACTGATCCGCTGGGAGGCCGTGACGGGCGGCCCGATCTCGAGCGCGGGCGAAATCCGGTTCCGCCCGGGTCCGCCGGACTGGGGCACGGAGACGACGCTGCACATCACCGTCAGCCTGCCCTGGGGCATCCCGGGCGAGGGCGCGGTCCTCAAGCTGATGAACCCGGCGCCACAACTGCTGCTGGGCCAGGCGCTGCGCCGGTTCAAGAGCCTGGCCGAAACCGGCGAGATCCCGACGCTCCATGACCAACCAGCGTTCCGCGATTCCGGCCGCGACACCTAACGAGGAGAACCCCATGCGCGCCCTGTACTGGAACGGGGTCAACGACCTGCGCGTTGGCACCGTGCCCGATCCCGAAATCGTGAACCCGCGCGACGCCATCCTGCGCGTGACGGCCTCCACCACCTGCGGCTCTGACCTGCACATCATCGACGGGTACATCCCGACCATGAAGGAGGGGGACATCCTCGGGCATGAGTTCATGGGAGTAGTCGAGGAGGTCGGGCCGGAGGTCAAGCACATCAAGCGCGGCGACCGGGTGGTCGTGCCCTCGTTCATCGTCTGCAACCAGTGCTGGTACTGCCAGCATGAGCTCTACTCGCTCTGCGACAACACGAACCCGAACTGGGAGATGCAGGAGCCGCTGCTGGGGTATCCCACCGCCGGCATCTACGCCTACACCCACACCTTCGGCGGGTACGCGGGCGCGCACGCCGAGTACGTGCGGGTGCCCTTCGCGGACAACGACTGCTTCGTGGCGCCAGAGGGGTTGCCCGAGGACCAGCTCGTGTTCCTCTCCGACGCGGTGCCGACGGGGTACATGGGCGCGGACTTCTGCGACCTCAAGGGGGGCGAGACCGTTGCCGTGTGGGGCGCGGGCGGCGTGGGGCTGATGGCGGCGCGGAGCGCCTTCCTGCTCGGAGCGGAGCGGGTGATCGTCATCGACCGCTTCCCGGAGCGGCTGCGGATGGCGCGGGAGCATGTCGGGGCGGAGACGATCGACTACACCGCCGTTGACGGCGTGGTCGAGACGCTCAGGGAGATGACCGGCGGGCGTGGACCGGACGCCGTGATCGACGCGGTGGGCATGGAGGCGCACGGGACGGGGCCGGGCTACGCCTATGACCGCGCCAAGCAGGCGCTGCGGCTGGAAACGGACCGGGCAACGGCGCTGCGGGAGGCGATTGTGGCGTGCCGCAAGGGCGGGACTGTCTCGGTGCTTGGCGTGTACGGCGTGACAGACAAGTTCCCGATGGGGGTTATCACCAACAAGGGCCTCACCCTCCGCTCGGCGCAGCAGCACGGGCAGAAGTACCTGCCACGCTTGCTGGAGCACGCCGCAAAGGGCGAGCTGAACCCCTCGTTCCTGGCGACACACCACTTCCCGCTCGAGGAGGGCCCGCTGGCGTACGACATGTTCAAGCACAAGACGGACGGCTGTGTGCGGGCGGTGTTCACGCCGTAATCGTGCAGTAAGGAGGTGGCGGGATAGTGCCCACGAGAGAAACTGGGCAATACCCCACGCCGAGACTCAGCAACACACCGGCTTCACGGCTGTTGGTAGCTGGAGATACATAGGCCGTCATCGTCAAGGGGAGCTGTATCGCAGGCAACAGATTGCAGGGTACGGCACGTGCGGCGGGGTGAAGGATGGGCGTTGGGAGCGTGCTCATCCCTCGAGAGCCGGGCACCGCTGTGCGCCGGTTCGCGGCGGCAGGTTGCGCGGATGGCGCTGGAGGACTTGTGGCAGCAACTGAGCCGCGCGACCGACCCAGCCGGCGCCTGCGGCCTGGATCGCCTGCCTGGGTCAGACGTTGCGGGTGATCGGCATCCCGGACGACCAACCTGGCGGTCACCCGGACCGGGACGAGCAGCCACTTGTGACCGTGGACACGTTGCACCGGCGGTTGCTGGCCGTACTGCACCAGGTCGATGAGCTCGTGGCGGCAAAGGCTCCTGGTTCACCTTCCCCGGATCCTTCATCATCCCCCACTCGGTGAGGCACGTGACTGGCCAGACAACGCTGCGCTGATCGCGGCTGCCCCGGGCCCCTTCTTTTACGTTTTTGCCTCGCCGGTGGTCAGGACGGCGAGCGTGCCGGTGGCTGCCAGCATGGTGGCGAACGTGGCGCGGCGGGACGTGGAGGCGATTCGCGCAAGAGCATCGAAGTGGTTGCTATCCATGAATGGCGCTCCTGCCGCGCACTTTGCGGGCTGGCGACGGAAGCGGCGATCAACCAGGGGGCAGGGAGAGTGTCAACGCGCGAACCGCGTGGTCAGTGCGCGAGGACGCGCCACGCCCACGGCGGAGCGGGGGATGCTCCACCGTGGGCGGGACAGCGGCCTGATAATGCCACAGGCTGGCATGGCCCGGCGCGCTACTGGACGATGATTTCGCCCTTCATGTTCGCGTGGAACTCACAGAAGTAATCGATCGTGCCGGGGGTGTCGAAGGTCTGGCTGAACTGCGCCCCTGCCTCCAGCGTGCCCGATTGCAGAAGCGCGCGGTCCTTGGCCGTGGCGGTGTGCGGTACGGTGTCGTCGTTGGTCCAGGTCACCGTCCCGCCCACGGGCACCGTGATCTGGGCCGGGGTGAAGGCCAGGTCCTTGATGTCCACCTGCACCGCGTCCGCCGCCGCATCCGCCGTTGCCGGGGCCGTTGCGGCCTGGGCGGCGGCAGCGCTGCCCGCGAGACCTTCCGCGAGGTAAACGTGGACATCCGTCTGCTCGCCGTTGGCGGTCAGCAGGGCAATCCCGGCGTGGCCGGAGTCGTTCAGCTCACCCAGGCCAACCGTCAGCGTATCGCCGGTGGTGGCGCTGGTGAGGTTGCCGCAGGCGATGTAGGTCCCGATATTCGCCACGCTCTCGTGGGCGTTGATGGCGTAGCCGCCGGTGCGCAGGTCATCCAGCGTGGCATCGACGGTGGTGATGCTCTCCTCGACCGGGATCGCCACCGGGCCGTTGCTCTCGGTGGAAGACGCCGCTGGCGCGATGATATCCGTGAGCATGAAGGTCGGGTTGGGATCGAGGTTGTCGCAACTGCCGAGGTGAATATGGACGGGGTGATCGTGCCCGGCGGCGGCCGGGGTGGCGTCCTGGGCAGCGCCGCTCAGTCCTCCCACCACGACGAGTGCTGCCGCAACCAGGATCGGGGTCCAACGACGTCCAGCGTGGTACATGACGTTGCTCCTTTCGGCCATCCATGCCGGGGATTCGCGCCGGGCGCCCACCGTTGAGCGTCCAGGCGCCACCAGCCTAGCGCATATCCACACTTTGTCAAGATATTATTTGACTTATTTGACGAATGGCGTAACGGCGCGTACGTTTGCGGGCAACGAGAGGGAACGCCGATGTCATCACAAGCGAATGCCCGCTTCCTGGCCAGCACGCGCGGGCAGATCGTGATCCTGCTGCGGCAGGGCCACGCCACGGTGGATGACCTGGCCAGCACGCTGGGCCTGACGGACAACGCGGTGCGCGCGCACCTGGCCGGGCTGGAGCGTGACGGCCTGGCAGTCCAGGAGGGGGTGCGCCGGGGCGGCGGCAAGCCGGCCTACACCTACGCGATCACGCCGGACGCCGAGCAGCTCTTTCCCAAGGCGTACGGCGCGATCCTGAGCGTGCTGCTGGATGTGCTGGGCGAGCACCTCCCGCCGGAGTCGGTGGATGAGACGCTGCGGGAGGTGGGACGGCGGCTGGCCACGTCCTACCCGCCGGCCACCGGCACGCTGCCGGAGCGCGCCGAGCAGGCGGTGCGTGTGCTGGCCGCGCTGGGCGGGCTGGCCACGGTGGAGGACGCGCCGCCGGGGGTGGCGATCGCCGGCTGCAGGTGCCCGCTGGCCACGGTGGTGAACGGCCACCCGGCCACGTGCCTGCTGGCGGAAGCCCTCCTGGGCGACCTGGTGGGCGCGCCGGTGCGCCAGGCGTGCGAGCCAGACATCCCCCGCTGCCGGTTCATCATCGAGCCAGAGCTGGTTTCTGGCTGATCGCCCACCTCTCCCGGTTAGTTCTTGCGGCCCTTGCCGTGCTTGCCACGCTTGCTGTGCTTCCCTTTGGCTTTGCCCTTGCCCTGCTTGTGGTTGTCATCGGCGGCGCTCGGGCGTGCCTGCGCGCCGTCGGAGGTTGCGCCGGGCGGCGTGCCGACGCCGGGCTGCGTGCCGCCAGTCGGCCCCAGGTCCCCGCCGACCTGGCCGCCGATATCGGGGACATCCTTGTCCGAGCCGGGCGCGCCAGACTTGAACGGCTCGCACCAATCCCCGTTCGCGTCGCAGTTGTACCCGCTGCCGTCGTCGAAGATGCATGAGGTGGACATCACCCAGCCGTTGTCGCCGGTCCACTCGATCCACTCGCCGCCGCCGGGGCCTGACTCACAGATGAGCGCCGAAACCTCCAGGCCTTCCTCGTTGTCGGAGGCTCCGGCCCCAGGCGGCAGCGTGGCGGCCACGCTGCCCGCCAGCAGCAGGGCGGCGGCCGCCTGCATGAAGCCCCGCCGGGTGGTGCTGGTCTGCATCGGCTGCGTGGCGGTCTTCACGGTGGTCGTCCCCTCTTGCCGCGCTGGCGGCTCCGCTGCGTCGCCCGGAGCGTTCCTGGGCTGGTTCTATCTCACCAGAGGCCACGGCCCCGGGCAGCCGCGCCGGGCACGCCGCGGCTATCAATTCGGGCACAACGCACGCGGCCCCGGGCGAGGTGCCCACGCGCTGAGGGGGGTGATTGACCGCTCGCTGCTGATACCCTGTTCCCGTTGAGGAAGACTCTGGACCGCACGTCAAGGGCGATGCTGTGAATTGGCGACAATCGGTCAGCACGACCGCCGGCAAGGTCCTCGCATGCGGCTGCCGGCTGGCTCCGGGGCCAAGATGCCAGAAGGTCGTTGGCTATGCGCTCATTGCCAGCGCAGCCGGTGGCCTGCTCGGCGTGCTCGTGTACGTGCTGACGAGCCGCTAGCGCGCGGAGAAGTGGCTCGTCCGACCACACGGGGTCTGAGCCCTGGCAGGGGGAGGTCTCGCGCGGGGCGCTGGGATACCGGCGAAGAACCCTCACCCCCAACCTTCGCCCTGAGTACTTGCGCAGGGCGAGGGGCTGGGGGTGAGCGTTGCCGGCCGCCCGCACCAGCCTGGGTCCGCTCACAATGCAGGTTGCAGCGCTGGCCCCGCGTCTCGCACAGACGCTGGCACAACGCCGGCGAACTGCGTGAAGTTCTCGGCCATTTCCCGCGCGAGCCGGGTGGTCGTTGCGTCAAAGCCCGCCGTATCCGCCCAGCTTGCCCGGGGCT
>JALYWD010000227.1 GCA_030852885.1 Chloroflexota bacterium
CGAGCGGGAGGCGCGCGGGGTGTTCTTCATCGTCGAGCCACGTCGCGATCAGTTGATCGAGCTTGCTCGTCTCATTGATGCTGGCTCGGTGCGACCGATGGTCGAGGCGGTGCTCCCGCTGGCGCAGGCACGCGCGGCCTATGAGCGTGGAGCCCATGAGCATCCGCGCGGAAAGCTGGTCCTGGCTATCACCAGCAACGAGTAGCGCAGCGGCGGCGAGGTCCACCTCGGGGACCACCGCTGGAGAGGCGAAGGCAAGCGGCGCCCGGGCGGCGCCGCATCCGCTCAGCCGACGAAGGCCGCGGGGCCGAAGAACCGGCCCCACGCCACGAAGGCAGCCAGGGCGAGATAAACCAGGTCCGCCAGCATCGGCTTCGGCTCGTGGCGGCGCAGGCGCGTGATCGCCGCGCCGACCATCAGCACGGCCAATCCAGCCGCAGCCAGCGGCGTCAGCAGCGGCGCGATACCAGTCACGGCGGGCAGCACCAGGCCCAGTGCCCCCAGGATCTCAAGGACTCCGATGACCCTGACGGCGTCAGCGCTGAAGTCGTTGACCCATCCCCCGCCCGGGGCGGTGGCCAGTTTCTCCTTCGGCAGGATCAGCTTGACGGCGCCGGAGAACAGGTAGACGGCAGCAAGCAGTCCGGCGGCTATCCATAACGTGCGGTCCACGATGAACTCCTTTCGCGAGGACCACGAACATCCCTCCACTCAGGAGACGAAATGTCGTCCCCGGCCGTGACAGGCGGAGGGAGCATCACCTGCATTCCGCAACGACCGTTGCGCTCGCTTCACTCATCGCGCTCTGGCACTGGTTATGCAGCAGGCCTCTTGCTTGACCTGCACACTGCCACCCGCCGCGAGAGATCGGGGACGCGTGGCAAGGACATGGAGAGGAGCAGGAACCATGGCGATGCTTCGTCAAGGTGATCTCGAGATCACCGTCAACGGCCAATCCCACATGGTCGAGGCCACCCCCGAGACGCCGCTGTTGTATGTCCTCCGGAACGAGCTGCAACTCAACGCCGCCAAATTTGGCTGCGGGCTGTCGCAGTGTGGGGCGTGCACCGTCCACGTCGATGGCGAGCCGGTGCGCTCCTGCGTCTATCCGGTGAGTGACGCGGCCGGCAAGCAGGTCACGACACTGGAGGGGCTGGGGACGCTGGAAAAACCGCACCCCATCCAGCAGGCGTTTCTCGATGAGCAGGCGGCGCAGTGTGGCTACTGCATCCCCGGCATGATGATGACGGCGGCCGCTCTGCTGGACCAGAACGACCAGCCGAGCGAAACCGACATCCGGCAGGCACTGGCAGGCAACCTCTGCCGTTGCGGCACCCATGTCCGCATCATCCGTGCGGTGCAGCGTGCCGCCGGTACGCCGGCCTGACCGGGAGAGGAGGCACACGATGCACACCAACACCGTCAACCGCCGCCGGCTCATGCAGGGCTCAGGTGGGCTGCTGGTCACCTTCAGCCTCGCCGCCGCCTTCCGCCAACTGGATGTCGCCGGGCAGGAAGCAACACCCACCGTCGCCCCGGAGCTCCCCGAAGCCAGCGTCACCCCCACCGTCGAGCCCGGTCTCGTCGCGACCCCCGAGAACCAGACGCATCAAGACGTCCAGACGCGCAACGTCACGGGTGATACCGTCGATTCCTGGTTGGAAATCGACGCCAGCGGCGACGTCACCGTCTATTCCGGCAAAGTCGAGCTTGGCACGGGACTCAGGACAGCCCTGTCCCAGATTGTGGCCGAGGAGCTCGACGTTCCCTTCGCGCGCATCACCATGATCATGGGCGATACCGCCCTGACGCCCGACCAGGGCACCACTGCCGGCAGCAAGAGCATCCAGGTTGCTGGCCCGGTCTTGCGCCAGGCCGCCGCCGAAGCGCGCCTCATCCTCCTGACCCGCGCTTCCGAGCGGCTCGGCGTCCCCGCCGATGACCTCCAGGTCAAGGAGGGCGTTGTCAGCGCACCTGGCGATGAGAGCGCGTCAGTCCCCTACGGTGAGCTGGTCGCCGAGCCATTCGAGCGCGAGGTGACCGGGGAGGCGCCGGAGAAGCCGCCTGCCAGCTACGTTCTCGTCGGCGAGTCGATCGACCGCGTGGATATCCCGCCGAAGCTGACCGGCGGCGAAGCCTACGTCCAGGACATCCGCCTCGACGGCATGCTGCACGGCCGCGTCGTGCGGCCCTACGTGCGGACCATGGAGGGTATTGGCGCAACCCTGGAGAACTTCGACGACAGCGCCGCGCGTGAGATGCCGGGGGTGGTGCAGGTCGTCCGCAACGGCAACTTCATCGGCGTTGTCGCCGAGCGTGAAGAGCAGGCCGTCGCTGCCGCCGAGGCGATCGAGGCCGAGTGGACCTTCGGCGATCCGTTGCCGGCCTTGAACCAGATCCACGATCTGCTGCGCGAGATGCCGCTCAACGAGGACGAGGGCGGCGAGATCGTGCGCACCGGCGATGTCGAGGGGGCACTCGAGGTCGCGCCACGAACGCTGGAGGCAACCTACCGTTTCGCCTCCCAGGCGCACGCGATGATGGGCCCCTCTTGCGCCGTGGCCGACGTGCGGCCCGATGGCGCGACGATCTACACGCAGTCGCAGAACGTTTTCAACCAGGGGAGGACCCTGGCCGATCTGCTCGGCCTGGCGCCTGAGCAGGTGCACACCATTCACCGCGAAGGCTCCGGGTGCTACGGCCACAGCGGTTTCGATGACGCCGCCGCCGACGCGGCAATACTCTCCCAGGCGGTCGGCCGTCCGGTGCGCGTGCAGTGGATGCGCGCCGACGAGTTTGCCTGGGAGCCGAAGGGGCCGCCGATGACGATGGATCTGCGCGGGGGCCTCGACGACGAGGGCAACATCCTTGCCTGGGATTACGAGGTCTGGACGCCGACCCACAACACCCGCCCCTCCGACGTGGCATCGAAGGTGCTGGCCGGGCAGTTGATCGATCCGCCGGCGCCGATGTTCGAGGTTGGCTACGGCGGCGGCGACCGCAACGCTCCGACGAATTACTCCTTCCCGAACTACCGGGTCACCGTCCACTGGGTGGAGACGCCACCGCTGCGGCCATCGGCGCTGCGCAGCCTCGGCGGCCTGCCGAACGCAACGACCAACGAGCTCTTCATGGACGAGATGGCGACGGCGGCCGGCGCTGATCCGGTCGAGTTCCGCCTCCGTCATCTGTACGACCCACGGGCGATCGACGTCATCAGGGCGGCGGCGGAGAAGGCCGGCTGGGACGCCCGCCCTTCGGGACCGGGCGCCACGCCCGTGGCCGGAGGCGGCCTCCTCACGGGACGAGGCATCGCCTTCGCCCGCTACGAGACCGAGTACGCCTACGCCGCCGTTGTCGCTGAGGTGGAGGTCGATCCCGGCAACGGCAACGTGCGGGTCACGCGGGTGGTCGTCGGGCACGACTGCGGGCTGATCATCAACCCGGATGGCCTCACGAACCAGCTCGAGGGGAACGTGATCCAGGGCACCAGCCGTGCCCTGAAGGAAGAGGTCACCTGGGATGACAAGCTCGTGACGAGCCTCGACTGGTCCGGCTATCACATCCTGACGTTCCCCGAGGTCCCGGTCATCGAGGTCGCGCTGATCGACCGCCCGGAGGAAGACGCCCTCGGTGCGGGTGAGCCAGCCATCTGCCCGGTGCCGGCAGCCATTGGCAACGCCATCTTCGACGCCACGGGAGCCCGGATGCGCGTAATGCCCTTCACGCCGGAGCGCGTCCTGGAGGCGTTGGCAACCTCACCAAACGCATAGCCGCGCGTGGTGCCACACGCGCCAGGAAGCGCCCGCCATGTTTGGCGGG
>JALYWD010000241.1 GCA_030852885.1 Chloroflexota bacterium
CCGATGGCCACGATGGAGACGATCGCCTCGATCTGCTCGCTGAATTGCCCAAATGAGAGCAGCGCGTTCTGCACCAGCACGAAGAGGATGGCGGTCACTAGCAGCGCACCGACCGCGCCGAACGCCAACGGGCGCTTGAACTGGCGGTTCGCACCGACCATGCTGGCCAGCAGCGAAGCCAGGATCAGGATCGCCTCCAGACCCTCACGGAAGACGATGGTGGCCGCGTTGAAGACGATCGCCTGCGGGGCCGTGCCCGCCTTGAGCGCGGCCTGCGCGCTCGCGAGTTCGCCATCCAGGGCGGCGCGGGAGGTACGGATATCCTTCACGCTCGCCTGGTCCGAGATCAGGCGGTAGAGGCCGGGGGTCGTGCCATCGCCCTCCCAGAAGAGACGCTCCACCTTCAGTGCGGCATCCGGCGTGAAGGCCAGCAGGCGCTTCTCCGGGCCAGTCTCGAAGATGGCGTAGGCCTCGATGCGGGCGGATTCCGCCTGCTGGTATTCGCCGGCGGCCGCCGCGGCCACCATCTGGTCCAGCAACTGGCTCACGATATCGAAGTCAGAATCACCACTGGCCTGCAGCCACGCCTGCGGCAGGATGGCGTGCAGGCGCTTCGCGGCGTCATCGGCATCCGCCGCGATGGTGGCCGGGTCGGCGATCGCGGTGCGCTTCGAGGTGCCGAGCAGCGCCTGGTCGAGGCGCGCCAGGGCGGCGTCAACCGCCGCCGTTTCCTCCGGGTTGATCTGCTGCAGGGGCAGGCGCAGGTCGTTGAAGGAGGCCCGGGCGCCATCCAGGAAGGCAATCGCTTCCTGCACCTCCAGGTCCAGCAGGACCTGGCCATCCTTGACGCCGCGCCCGTATTCCATGGGGATCAGCGAGAGATAGCGCAGCAGTTGCCCGGCGCGGCGGGCCTTGTCCGCCTCCGAGAGGGGCGCGGCGCGGAAGCTCTGCACGATGGTCGTGGTGTCCGCCTGCAGCGGCGTAAAGGCAGCCGCCGTGCCGCCCTGCGCCGCCTGCTGCCAGTTGGCAAAGGCGGCGTCTGCCTCGGCGCGCACGTCAGTGCCCTGCTGCTCCTCCAGTGCCGGGGCCAGCAACGGCCAGAAGCCGCTGACCAGGCCCACGGCCTGGGCCTGGGTGGGGGAGAGTGCGCCCGGCTGGCCGGTTGCCACCTCGTTCAGCAGCGCCTCCAGGCGCGCCTGGTAGGTATCAAGCAGGTCCGCCTGGACGGTGGCCGCGACCTGCTCCGGCGTTGCGGCTCCCTCGGAGAGCTGGCGCACGGCGACCGTTGCATCCGCATTGGGACGGTCAAAGCGCGTGGTGAGGCGGAAGTCGCGCAGGAGCAGCCACGTTGCGGCGGCTTTGGCATCGCCGGCCTCCACCGCCGCCAGGGTCTCGGCGTACGCGCCGCGCACCAGGGTGGCCCAGATCTGCCCGGCGGCAATCGCCAACCCTTCCGCATCGTTGGCCTTCACCGCCGTTTGCGCACCGGCCAGGTCCTTCTCGATGGCGGGCGCGATGGCCGGGTCCGCCGTGAAGAGCGGCAGCAACTGGGCAGCCGCCGCCTGGGCCTCGGCAACACCCTGCGCTGCCTGCGCCGGATCACCGGCCAGCAGGGCCGCCTGCGCATCGAAGAGGCCAGAGCGGATCGCCTGGCCGGTGATGCCCGGCGGGGTCTCCGCCAACGACTGTGCGCCGGCGGGCATGCTCCTCCCCAGGGCGGGGAGGAGCACCAGCGCCAGCAACAGCACGGAGAGCAACCGCGAGCACATATTCAACGCTTGATCCTCGGTATCAGGGCCGCACGGGGTCCGGCGAGTGCGATCTAGCCTTCCTGGATCTCCACGCCCAGCAAACCAGCCGCCTGGCTGACCTGCCCGGCAATGCCGGTGGCACGCGCCTGCAACTCGACGCCGAACTGGTCAGCCTGCTCCGGGGTAAACGTGGTCCCGGCCTCTTCCTGCGCGTGCAGATCCTTGACGAAAGCGATCAACTCGTCCAGCTCGGTGTCGATCTGCGCGGCAAGCTCGGGATCAGTGGCCGCGACAGTCGGCTGCAGCACGCCGTAGGTGACATCGAGGCCGTTCATGATCCCGGCAACATCGACCAGGCGGCTGACCCCGACGAAGCGCGCTTCCTCGCTCTCGCTGCCGGCAACGTAGACCGATTCCTTCCACTCATCGAAGTACCCGCCAATGGTGGGCACCATGATGACGATGGCGGTGAAGGCATCGCTGTCCGTCGGGTCCCAGGCATCAACCGCCGTGACCAGGTCGCCGGTGGCGGTATCGAGCGCCTGGGTAGTGCCCAGGAGGGCGTTGGCATCCGGCAGCACTTCGCCGAGTTCCTGCTCGCCATCGCCGTCCATATCGACGCGCATGGCCACGAAGTCCTCGTTGGTGCCCCACAGGGCTGGTTCAGTCATGTAATGGTAGAGGCTGCCTGGGCGCTCGATCACGGTGCCGTCAGGGAACTCGACCGTGTTGTCCAGCGCGTTCTCGGGGTCATCCTCGCCGCTGGGGCCGGCGTCGATCAGGACATCGAACTCGGCGAGGGAGGGAACTCCGGCCACCAGGCCTTCGCTCAACTCGTAGTTGCCGCTGGCGTCGTTGATCCATGCCTGGCGGGCATCCGTAAGGAGCGTGGTGATCTCCGGCCCGTGCGCGGCCCAGAGCGCGTCGTAGTCGAACCCGGCTTCCTCGGCCATGTCGTAGTAGGTCTGGGCGTAGCCGAGCACCGCTTCCGTGCCCGCTTTGCTCTTGCCGACATGCTCCACGAGATAGGCCTTGACCGGGGCCAGATCAACCTCCGCCGCCGGAGTCTGCGCCATGGCGACTCCCGGCGCCAGCATCGCCCCGATGGTGAGCCCAGCGACCACGCGCGCCAGCCGAATCCCTGCCAGAGACTGCATCGTTCCCGATCCTCCCGAGCCCATGCACACGCCGCCCGGCAGGTCTTCCCGGCCCGCCTGGCGACAC
>JALYWD010000249.1 GCA_030852885.1 Chloroflexota bacterium
GCGTTGTTGACGCAGCGCGCGTAGAGCTCGGCGGCCTTCACCCCGATCTCGTTGTTGATGGCCGGCTCGGTCATGTCGGCGTTGTAGAACGCCCCGCCGAGACCGTAGAGGAAATTGCAGAACTCCATGACGATGGGATCGACCTGTTGCGCCTGCATCGCCGCGCCGTAGACGCCGGAATCCGTGGCGGAGATCGCCTCCGCCATCTCTACGTACCCTTCAACGCTGTCAGGCAGCGCGAGCTTGCTGCCGGTCTGGGCCTCATACGCTTCCTGGAAGGCGGTGTCCTCCAGCAGGTCTTGCCGGTAGATGAGGCCCATGGGATACGGGAACATCGGCAGATAGAAGGTCTTACCGTCAATCTCCGAGCCAATCTTGAGCAGCGCCGGGATGTAGCGTGCGAGGTCCATCTGGCCCTCGGACGCCTCGATGCGCGGCCCCAGGTCCTCCACCCAGCCTGAGCGAGCGAACTCGTAGACCCAGTAGAAATCGACCTCGAGGACATCGTAGGACCCGCTGCCAGGACCTGCAGCCAACTGCGGCACCAGCTTCTCATGCATCACCGGGTAGGCGACCTTCTCGAAGTTGACACTGATCCCGGTTAGCTCGTTGAACTCGGGCAACATGTCCTCGATGATGGTGGTCTCTAGCAGGTCCTCCATCAACAGGTTGAGCGTTGTCCCCTCGTAGTCACGGCTGTACGTGATGTCCTGTCCGGCGGCCGGGAAACCGGTTCTGCCCAGGACAGCGCCCGCCGTAGCGGCGGCTGTCACCTGCATGATGCGTCTTCGGCTCATGGAGGCGGAGGTCCAGTGAGCGCGCATTCCAAAATCAGACATTGCAACTCTCCCTGCTGATCTGCGACGTGCGAGGGTATGCCACCGGCAGGCTATAGAGGTCTCGATCACCTGTCAACGGAGGTTCGCTCTGACGACGCCGTGATGGCCTTACCGGGAACCGCTGGGCCGAAGAGCGCGTCTCTTACGCACGCGGCTGCCGGCCGAGTGCAGCTACTACAGGAGGCGCATATGGTTCGCATCCCGATCACCTTCCTGCTTGTCCTCGCCGTGTTGATGACGCCTATGGCCTCGTTCACCGCGCAGGGCCAGGGGGTCGTCATTCCCGAACCGCCGATCTGCGATGTCCCCTGCACCGTGCCCCCGCTCATCGCCGACCAGGTCGAAATCCGTTCGCATCGCGTCGACGTCGAAGTCACCGACCAGGTGGCAACGACGCACGTCACCCAGGTCTTCTACAACCCGCATGACTGGGTGGCAGAGGGAACCTACATCTTCCCCGTCCCGCCCGATGCCGCCATCTCCGAGTTCAGCATGACGGTCGATGGCGAGCCCGTGGAGGCGAAGCTACTGGATGCAGACGAGGCGCGGGCGATCTACGACGAGATCGTACGCAATCTCCGCGACCCCGCCCTGCTCGAATACCTTGGTTCCGGCCTCATTCAGGCCAACGTCTTCCCGATTCCCGCCGGTGAGGACCGGGAAATCGAGCTGGCCTACAGCCAGATCCTGCCGGCTGAGCATGGCCTCAACCACTATCGCTACCCGTTCAACGCGCAGCCGTTCACGGCAGTGCCCCTCGAGAACGTCAGCATCCGCGTCGCCGTTGACTCGAACGAGCCGCTCCGTGCCGTCTACTCCCCAACCCACGATATCGCCATTGATCGCGACGGCGACGCGTCCTTCACCGCTGGCTACGAGGATTCCGATGTCCTCCCGGACAGCGATTTCGAGCTCTTCTGGAGCGTATCTCCGGATGATGTCGGGGCGAATGTCGTCTCGTACTACGATCCCAGCCGTGACCAGGGGTACTTCCTGCTCCTGGCCGCTCCCGGCATCGAACAGACCTCGGACATCGTGGCCAAGGATGTCATCGTCGTCCTTGACACCTCCGGCAGCATGGAGGGAGAGAAGATCGAACAGGCGCGCGAGGCGCTGCTCTACGTACTCGATCACCTCAATCCGGAGGACCGGTTCAACATCGTCGAGTTCAGCACCGGCGCTCGCGAGTACAACCGCGACCTGATTCCGGCCGAAGATGCCCCTGAGGCCGTCCCGTGGGTCGAACGCCTGGAAGCCACCGGCGGCACCGACATCAACCTGGCACTGCTCAATGCGCTGGACATGGTGCAGCCCGAGCGTCCGACCATGATCCTGTTCCTGACAGATGGCGTCGCCACGGAAGGTGAACAGGACACCAGCGACATTATCGAAAACATCAACGGCGCCGCTCCCCCCAATGTCCGCCTGTTCTCCTTCGGCGTGGGCGACGACGTGGACACCATCCTGCTCGACACGCTGTCCAGCGAACAGCATGGCCGTACCACATACGTCCGGCCCGGTCAGGCGCTGACTGAAGCTGTCTCGGGCTTCTACGCTGGCATCACCGCGCCAGTTCTCGCCGATGTCGAACTCGCGGTCGACGGCGTGTCTGTAGACGACATCTACCCGGCGCCGCTGCCGGACCTCTTTGCCGGTTCGCAGCTCGTGGCCCTTGGGACCTACCGCGAAGGTGGCGAGGCCAGGATCAAGCTGAGCGGCGAGGTCAACGGCGAGCCCACCGAGTTCACCTACCCGGTCGCCTTCGCCGCCAGCGGCGGCAGCGATTTCCTGCCACGCCTCTGGGCCACGCGCAAGATCGGGTACCTGGTCAACCAGATTCGCCTTCACGGCGAGAACCCCGAGCTGATCGATGCCATCATCGACCTGAGCCTTGAGTACGGCATCGTGACGCCGTACACCTCGTACCTGATCACAGAGGACGACATCCACTCCGATGCCGCTCGGCAAAGCGCCGCGGATGTTGCAGCGAACGAAATTGCGGCCGCACCATCAGTTGGCTCCGCTGCGGTTGACCGGGCGCAGTCAGTGCAACAACTCGCGGATGCCGAGCAAGCGATGCCAGTTCCGGAAGCCACGTTCGTAAGCGAAAGTGGAGAAGAAGTCAGCGCGGCCGAGGTTCTGCGCTACGCGGGAAGCAACGCGTTCGTGCTGCGCGATGGCGTCTGGACGGATACTCGGTACAACGCGGAGGACATGACGACGAACGATCTTGCGTTCGCGAGCGACGACTACTTCACGCTGCTTGACGAGCATCCTGAAGTGGCCGCGGCTTTCGCGCTTGGCCAGCAGGTCATTGTGGTTGTGGATGGCGTGGCGTATCGCGTGACCAACGCCGACTGATCGCCCCCGGGCGCGGC
>JALYWD010000263.1 GCA_030852885.1 Chloroflexota bacterium
CGGGAGGCCAGGCCATCCAGCACGCGCTCCTGGCTACCGTCGGCGGTGATCTTCGTGACGCCGCCAGTCTGCCCCATGCACTCCTCGTTGCCCTCAGGTCCGGTTGCGCACGGCCCATCTCCGCCGATGCCCGATTCCGCCACCCAGAGATTGCCGTCGGCATCAACGAACAAGCCACGAGGATTCGCGAGGCCAGTGGCCACGACGGTGGCGTAGTCAGGCGTTGGCGGCGATCCCATGGTCTCCGGGCTTGCCATTGGGGTGGCTTCCTGCGCGGCAGTCAGGGCCGGCAACCCGGCAACGGCAATTCCTCCGGCCAACGCCAGAGACATGACAGCGTGCCGAACTCTGAGTGACATCAGTTTCTCCCCGTCGCTACTGGATAGGGCCTCAGCGGGCGAATGCCCGGGCCATACCATACCTGATACCCACGCCTATCTTGCGTTGCGCATGTCATGACGCCGAAAGGCCGTTGCCGGATCCCTCTACTCCACCAGGAGCGATGGCTCGGTCATCTCCGGCGGCCCAGCCAACCCAAGCAGTTGCAGGATCGTCGGCGCCACGCCCGCCAGCCGGCCGTCATCACGCAACCGCGCGCGCCGCAACGAACTCTCCTCGGGCGCCACCAGTACCACCGGCACCGGGTTCGTCGTGTGCGCGGTCAACGGACCGCCGGTGAGAGGATCGATCATCTCCTCAGCGTTACCGTGGTCCGCCGTCACCAGCGCCACCCCACCCTGCTCCAGGGTGGCGGCCACTATGCGGCCCAGCGCGGCGTCCGCCGTTTCCACCGCCAGGATCGTGGCGGGCAGCACGCCGGTGTGGCCGACCATGTCCCCGTTCGCGAAATTGACGATCACGAAGTTGAATGCGTCAGACGCAATGGCCGCCACCACCGCGTCTGTCAGTTGCGGCGCGCTCATCTCCGGCTGCAGATCGTAGGTGGCCACCTTTGGCGAGGGGATCAACACGCGCTCCTCGCCGGCATAGGGGACCTCCCGGCCGCCATTGAAGAAGAAGGTCACGTGCGGATACTTTTCGGTCTCGGCGGCATGAAGCTGAGTCAAGCCTGCTTCGCTGATAACGCGCGCCAGGGGATGCACAACATCCATGGGTGGAAAGGCCACCTCAGCCGGCAAGCTCTCCTCGTAGCGTGCAAGCGTGACCAGGTGCAGTCCCGGCAGGCGCGGGCCGCGCTCCCAGCCAGCAAAGTGTTCACTCACGAGGGCCTCGGCAAGCTGACGCCCTCGGTCCGCGCGGAAGTTGAAGAAGATCACGCTGTCGTCTGGCTTGACACGCGCGGCGGCGTCCTGGGCGATGACCGTGGGGACGATGAACTCGTCGGTGATGCCCGCCGCGTAGGCTGCCGCAATCGTCTCACGTGCGCTGGGCACGGTTGGCCCCAGGCCGTTGACCATGGCGTCGTAGGCAAGCCGCGTGCGCTCCCAGCGGCGGTCGCGATCCATGGCGTAGTAGCGGCCGGAGACCGTCCCGACGCGGCCAACACCGGCGTCCATCATCACCTGTTGCAGTTGCGCGACGTACCCCAGCCCGGCAGTCGGGGCGGTATCCCGGCCATCCGTAATGACATGGACAACGACGCGGTCCGCCGGAACGCCCTTCGCCGCTGCCAGCCACAGCAGGGCCTCGAGGTGCCGCAGATGGGAGTGCACTCCCCCATCACTGATCAGCCCCAGCAGGTGCAGGGTCTGACCGTTGGCACGGATGCGGTCAATTGCCCCGTTCAGCACCGGGTTGGCCGCGAAGTCGCCACTGGCAATCGCCCGGTCCAGCCGGGTCAGCCACTGGTAGACCACGAACCCGGCCCCCAGGTTGGTGTGACCGACTTCCGAGTTTCCCATCTGTCCGGCGGGCAGCCCCACATCCTCGCCTGACGTACGCAACGTCGCGTGCGGGTAAGTGGCCCAGAGGTGATCCATTACCGGGGTGACGGCGTGCAACACGGCGTTGCCCGGCACGTCCCGGCCCATGCCCCACCCGTCCAGGATCACCAGCACGACAGGGGACACGGGAGACATCGGTGTTCTCATCAGATTTTGCGTCGCTCCTCGCACTTCGCCGGCAGAGGAATCCGCCGCTCAGATTGTGCGTTGCGCCGCAAAACGCGGCAAGGAAGCGTCCGCGTGCGACAATCGCGCAGCGGGATGGAACGCGCGTCACACGCGCAGTTCGCGAAGGGAGCATAAGACGTGAGCTACAAGGTAACCCTGATACCGGGAGACGGCATTGGCCCCGAGGTCTCGGGCGCGGCCCAGCGCGTGCTGGACGCCTCCGGCGTGGCGTTCGAGTGGGACGTGCGCGAGGCGGGCATGACCGCGCTGGAGAGCCAGGGCGATGTTCTGCCAGAGGCTACGCTGGACTCGCTCAAGGAAAACAAGGTCGGGCTGAAGGGCCCCATGACCACGCCCATCGGCAGCGGCTTCCGCAGCGTCAACGTGGGACTGCGCCAGGCGCTCGGGCTGTACGCGAACCTGCGCCCCGGCAA
>JALYWD010000286.1 GCA_030852885.1 Chloroflexota bacterium
GCCCACGCCGCCGCAAAGCGCTCGGCGCCCAGCGCGGCGTGCAACTCCGCCAGGAGCGGGTCCATCCAGACCCGCTCCGAGGGCACGTAAGGCGTAGCGATCTCCTCTCGCAGCGTGGCCGCCGCTCCGAACAGGCGTGCCGCCTGGGCTGCCTGCCCGATAATCGCGCTCAGCCGCGCCAACCCCTCCATCCCTTCGACCACGTCGCCGAGACTGCCCCGGGCATGACCCAGCGCGAGCCCCTCACGCAGATACGTTGCCGCCTGCGCGAAGTCGCCGAGATCGGTCGTCGCGAACCCCAGCCCGAGGAGGATGTTGGGCACGAGCCAGGTGATCTCGTGGTCCCGCGCCAGGGCCACCGCCTCGTCCAGCCGGCGTATTGCCTCCGCTGCCTCACCACCTTGCCAGGCCTGAACGCCCAGGTTGTGCAGCGCCAGCACGGTCGGTTCCGGCAAGCCGGCGTCACGTGCCAGCGCCAACCCCGCTTCCAGGTGCGTGGAGGCGCGGTCGTGATACCCCATCTCCCAGGCCAGCGCGCCGAGATTGACCTGCGCGAACGCCTCATCCTCGAGATTCCCCACCGCCCGTGCCAGGGGCAGCGCCTGCTCCAGCAAGGCGTAGGCGTGGGCGACGTCTGATCCATACCAGGCCAGCGCCCCGGCGCCGGTCAGCGCCCGCAGCCGGTGCTCCGGAGGGCCCTCTGGCCCGGTAGCGAGCGCCAGGTCCAGCCAGCGGCGCCCCTCCCGGTAGTACGCATGATCCCGCCAGAATTGCCAGAGCGCCCCGGTCATCTGCAAGAGTGAGCGGCCATCCTCCTGACCCGCGAAGTGGTGCAGGGCCGCCAGCAGGTTGGCGTGCTCGCGTTGCAGCAGCTCCAGCCGGGCGTCGCCCGCCGGGCGGTCGCTCCCCGGTCCATCATCCTCGGCAACGTCCAGGCACCACGCGGCGTGGCGCTGCCGGGCCCGGTCTGCCTCGCCGTGCGCGGCCAACTGCTCCAGGCCGAACTCGCGGATGACCGTCAGCATCGTGTACCGGGCTTCGTCTCCGGCCCCGCGCTCGAATTGCACGAGGTTACTTTCCACGAGCGTGGCAAGCTGATCGAGCGTGGCGGACGGCGATTGGTCTGCGCCCATCCATCCGGCTGCTTCGAGCGGGAAGCCGCCAACGCAGACTGCCAGGGCACGGCAGAGCCGTTGCTCCCCGGGCGAAAGCAGATCGTAGCTCCAGGCGATGGCGTCGCGCATGGTCTGCTGGCGGGTTGGCAGATCGCGCCGGCCACGCGCCAGGAGCGAAAGGTGACCACCGGCCGGGAGATCCAGGTGACGCAGCATGGCGCCCGGCGTCAGGTGCGTTGTCCGCGCGGCCGCCAGCTCGATCGCCAGCGGCAGCCCGTCCAACCGCCGGCAGATCTCCCCGATCGTCGGGAGTGCATCCAGCGTCGCGGAGGCGTCCGTGTGGGCGGTATCGGCGCGCTGCACGAAGAGGCGCACGGCATCCGAGCGCAGGAGGTCGTCTGGCGTGGGCCGCGTCGTACTGGCGGGCAGGGAGAGCGGCTGCACCAGGATCTCCTGCTCGCCGCCAAGGCGCAGGGCGACGCGGCTCGTGACCAGTACCGTGAGCCTGGGGCAGGTCTCGAGCAGGTCAGTAACCACATCCGCGGCGGCGGTGACATGCTCGAAATTGTCGAGCACGAGGAGCAGGTCCCGGTCGCGCAGGAGCTGGCCGATGGCGCCGGGTGAGATATCGCGCCCGGTCTCGTGGCCGCCCAGGGCCTGAAACAGGGCGTGCGCCACGTCATCTGGCGATGCCACGGCGGCGAGTGAGACGAAGGCCACGCCATTGCTGAACGCGGCAGTCAGGTGCGTAGCCACCGCGATGGCCAGGCGCGTCTTGCCGACACCGCCCGGCCCCGTCAGCGTCAGCAAGCGCACCTCGGGCTGGCGCAGCGCGGCGCGCAGGGTGGCCAGCTCCTGCTCCCGGCCGATCAGCGGGGTGCGCGGCGATGGCAGCCTGGAGGCCGTGAGGTCCAGGCCCCGCTCCGGAAGGGCGACAACGGTGGCGGTGGGCGGTGTGGGAGCCGGTGCGTTGGAGGCCATGGCATCTATCGCTGAGCAGCGCCGAGGCGGTGGAGGCGTGGCGTGGATGTTCCGCGATGCAGTGTAGACGGGACTGGAAATACATGCCTGTCTGCCCGCCTCAACTACACAATTCAGATGATGCTCATGCAGCCTGCCCCCGACATGATGAGGGCGCAGCGGCGGATGTCCCGCCGCTGGAGACGATCCACTCTCCAGGAGAAACCGCCGTGGATTTCAACCACTTCGCTGCCCTTGCGCAAACCATTGTCCCGTCCCGCCAGTCCACGCTCGCCACGCTTGTGGCTCCTGCCAGTCGTTTCTCTGGCAGGGCCAGGGCCAGGGGGAAGAAGAAAGGTTCTGATTGCGGGAAGCGCGCCCAGCAGCGCTGTAGCAACGATGTCGAGACGTGCCGGGCCATGTATATGAGCCGCTGCAAGGATGCCCCGGAGTATTGCCTGACCATCGCTGCATGCTGCGATACCTGCTCGGCGGATGGCATGCTGACCTGCCTGTTGAAACTGCAGGAGACCACGACGGCGGCCCGGCTCGCCTTGCGGGAGAACGGAGATCGTGATGCTTGAACAGCTCTACGCACCCCTCTTTCATCGTGCGGCAGCCGGGATCACCCGGCGCCGCTCGCTGCGCGCGCTGGGCGGCGCCGCGCTGACGGCAACCACCTTCGCGCTGCCGGATCGCGCCGCCGCCAGGAACAAGAAGAAGAAGAAGGGCAAGACCTGCCAGGACAGGGAACGCCAACGCTGCGCCATCGACGCCGATGCCTGCCACGACACGACCCTGCGCACCTGTACTGCGATCGGAGGCTGCCTCTACACACTGGTCTGTTGCGAGGAGTGCAGCGCGACCGGGTTCCTGAGGTGCGCCCTGGGTGGCACATAGCCCTGCCTGCTGGATGCGGGCTGGACCCAGCAGGCGCTGACACCGCCTGCTGGGTCCATGCCTAACGCTGCTGGAAGCAGTAGAGCCGCCTGAAGTTCTCATTGCAGGTGTGGTTTGAGAACCTGGTCCAGCTTTGCCCAGTTTGGGTCCCGAGGCCGGTGTTGCCGCCGGGCGTGGGCGCCGCGCTGCTGCTGGTCCAGTTCTCGCAATGGCCCAACGCGTTGACGCCGCCTGCCGTGCCATCTGTGAGCGTATGTGACCACACCTGATCGTGGCCGGGGCTTCCACCGGTCTCGGACACATTGATCTCATGGGCCAGCGTCCCACTCGTGAGGGCCGCCCAGTTTGCCGCCACCGTCGTGCCATCCACCAGCTTGTACGGCACGGTGGCCTGCGTGAAGCGGGTGCTGGGCGAGCCGGTGGTGTCGGAAAGCCACGCCATGTAGGTTCCGGGCAGATTCGCGGCATTTGCCAGGCTCTGACAGAAGGCATCGGCGCCCGACAGGCCATCGAAATCGCCATCGTGCCCGGTCCCGGAGCGAAAGACCAGGCACGCGCCGCACGTGCCCTTGCCATCGCAGCATTCCCCTGCCGGACACGGCTTGCTCGCGGAGCAGCCGCAGTTGGGGCACGTGCCCGCGCAGCCCGTGCTGCTGCAGATCGCGCCGCCCGTGCCGCACTGGGTGAGGCTCTGCTGAGCGGGCTGGATGCACTTGCCGCGCTTGCCCGTGCAGCAGCCAGTCTTGCACTTCTTCGCGCACGTCTTCTTCTTTTTCTTCTTCTTTTTGGCGTCGCTATCCTCACTGGTGAGGAGTGGGGCGGCGAGCAGCCCACCCAGGAGCGCGCCTGCCGCGCGCCGTGACCGCAGCGCACCCCACGTACGGGCGAGCCGATCGAACCGCAAACCATCCATGACAACGCCTCCTGCCTACAAACTGGCCTGTACCCAGCCTGAGCAGCGAGACGTGCCTGCACATCCGTAGAAATACGCATTTTGCCGTGCTGCAACAGGGATGAGCACAACGAACACTGCGCCGGGTCGCGGCATCGTCATACTGTGTCTCTACGGTCCAGCAAGACACGCGGGTATGGCAAGGAGCCAGCATGGAAGTCAAGCGACTGCAACATCGCACGCGGACGAGGGGTGTGGAGGCGAGTTCGGCCCAGCAGATGGAAGATGCCTTGAACACCGCGCTGGAGGAACTGGAGAACGCAGGTCAAGGCATCCTGTCGGTCCAGATCTTTCCGGCTGCACCGGCTGCCGGAGCGTTCACCGCCTTCATTGTCTACACCGACAACGTCGGACTCGACGCAGACTTCAATCTGCGGCACAACGAGCGAGACCGGGAAAAGAACCGCAAATCCGATGCGCTCGATCAGCGGGCAGCCGAGCGTCGCGCCCAGAACGAAGCGGACGCCATTCGCCCAGGCCGCGATGCGGGCAGTACGCCGGGGAGCTAAAGCTGGTTGAATAGTGGATAGCCTGCCCGGCACCTGCCCGTGTCTCGAGCATGTCGAGAACGCCTGGCGGGCCGGGTCGCAGCACCTCGGGACGGCCATTGTAACCAGCGAGCACAGAACCGCCGGCATCGTCCCGCCAGGCAGGCCGTACCTCGAACAGGCATGCCGGACCGTTGCCGGAGGCAGCCATTCCCAGAGCCAGCGCAAAGGCACACAGAATCCCCAGGGATCGGGTTACTCCGATCCCTGGGGAGGAAAACAGAACGTAGGGGAGAAAACTAGATCTCGTCCGGCACCGCCTGGCAGGTGTAGCCGTTGCCGGAGGCGGTGCAGTCAAAGCCCACCGCGCAGAAGGGGAAGGTGTCGTCCCCGTCATCATTCGGTGCGCCACAGACCGCGCCCTGGCCACCGGAGCAGTACTCGTCGGAGTTCCCGCCGTTGACCGGCACCTCGCAGATGTAGCCCTTCGTGCACTGGTTATCGTTCTGGCAGCGCTGGCCCGGCTGCAGCTTGCTGCCCCCCTTGCCCTTCCCCTTGCCACCCTTCTTGCCACGCTTGCGGCGACGGGCCCCGGCATCCTCGGAGCCGAGCAGCATCCCGGCGCCAGCCGCCGCAACGGCCGCGCCAGCGAAGAGCCCACGCAGGGCGGAGCGGCGGGTGCTGGTGGTGGTGATGGCGCGGGTGAGGGTGTCGAAGGTCGTGGTGTCCATGGCTGCTCGCTCCGTTGCGTATCTGGGGTGTTCCAGGTCGTTCCTGAACTGCCACCATTTCAGCAGCGGTCAGCGTTGGCGGCAGTCAGGACGGGAACGGGAGCGGTGTCAAATGGACGACAGGCCGGTCTACCTGCTCATGCCAGGGGCGTCATTCGAGTTCAATCAATAATGGCGGAGCACCCATGCAGCCATTTCATTGGTACGCCGCCACCGGTGACGCCGTCGCCCAGATTCATGGAGTTGACTACAGCGGCTTGCAGAGGAGTTCGCCCGTCGGGCGAACTCCGTCGTGTCTCGCGACTTCGCTCGAGACACGGGTTTG
>JALYWD010000287.1 GCA_030852885.1 Chloroflexota bacterium
AAGAAGAAGTGCAAGGGCGGCCTGACCACGTGCAAGATCAAGAAGGGCAAGAAGAAGAAGACGGTTTGCGTCAATGCCCAGACGGATCCGAACAACTGTGGAGGGTGCGCGAGGGCTTGTGCGGCCGGAGAGAGCTGCATCGGTGGAGCGTGCGTGGGGTCAGGACCAAAACCCGCCGTCTGCGACATCACGATTGGGCCGGCCGATGACCTGCGGCAAGCGGTCGATGCGGCCACACCGGGAGCGCGCGTCTGCCTGGAGGCCGGGACCTACCCCGTCGCCGGACGGTTAACCATCGGCAAGGCCCTCACCTTGATCGGCAAGGGTGCTGCGCAAACCATCCTGCAAGGCGACGGCAGTGACGGCGTACTGGAGTTGTCTACCGCCGCTATCGATTCGCCCGAGATTGCGATCCACCTTGAGGGGCTGACCGTCACCGGCGGCAACGCGCTCGAAGAAGGCGGGGGCATATTGGGGCGTAATCACGTCAGCGCCACGCTGGTCGATTGCGTGATCGCCAACAACGAAGTGACGTGGAATGGAGACTTTTACGATCCTGCAAACGGCGGTGGTATCGCCTGGCGCGCGAAGGCGCTGGAGATGCGCGGTTGCACGATTTCGAACAACCAGACCGGGGGCAAGGGTTCTGGTGGCGGAATCATGTTCCAGACGACCCCGTCTCGGACGGCCTTCGGTGACGTCACGGCAACGCTGCGGAACTGCACGATAACCGAGAACACCGCGTTTGGGGGCGGCGGGGGGATATCCGTCTTTGGAACTCGGACTTCGCCCCCGAGACTCGCCACGATCGACCTTGTCAATTGCACGATCTCTGGCAACACAGGCACCTCTGGCGGCGGCCTCAGCGTCCTCGACAGTATCGTCAGCGTGAGGGAGTGCCTTATCTCGGAGAACGATGCGACGAACTCTGGAGGTGGTATCTGGACGTGGACCACCACCAAGTCGTTGGCCAGCCCATTGGCTGTCACCCTGCATACGACGACGGTCAGGGACAACGAGGCGGCTGCGGAAGGCGGGGGCATTAGCAATGGTGAAGGCGGGCGGACGTTCCTCTTTGGCAGCAGCGTGACAACCAACACGGCCGGGGAGCCTGGCGGGGGCATCGCTAATCACCCGGATAATCCAGTCGGCGCGGTGACCCTGAACAACGGCAGCACCGTCACTGGCAATGACCCCGATAACTGCGATGGCACGGCGATTGCGGGCTGCGTCAATGAGAACGACTGACCGTGGCATGGGGAGCGATGATTGGCGCCCCTGGGCAGCCATGATGGCGATGATGCCGGGCTCCACGTAACGGACGCACGTCCTGGGCATGGCCCGGTGCCTGGCGCACTGGGCCGCCTGACGTCAGGCAGCAAGCTCCAGCGGGCTGCTGGCGCCGAATGCGGGGACGACGGCCTCGATCAGCAATGCGGCGGCATCGTGGATGACAGCCATGCCGGCGCGGAATGCGGAAGCTGTCAGGGGATGGGCGTGCTCTCGGCGGGCTCATAGGTGATGTAGGGCTCGCCAATCTTGACCAGATCGGCCATCCACATGCGCGTGGTCCCCTTGCTGGCGTTCCAGACGGTATGCACGGTGTGGGCGGCGAACTCGTCGTAGGAGACGCAGTCCCGCGGCCCGAGCACGATTTCCTGATTCACGGCCACCGGTTCGGTGCTTGCTGGCGTTGACCCGGTGCCGCCACGGGTCAGCGTGGCCGCGCCTTCCTGCAACGTCATGCCGAGCTTGCCTTCCATGACACAGGCGACTTGCGCCAGGGGATGGCTGTGGCTGGTCGAGTAGGCGCGGGGCTCCCAGACCAGCTCCGTCATCTGCAGGCGATACCCGGGCGCGGCCACGGGCAGGACCGCCCCCAGCACCGCATTGCTGATGCCAACTTCGCCTGGCGTGCTGTCGCAGCGGCAGTTGCCCGTCAGCACCCGCTTCCGCTTGTGGCCTCTCTTCTTCTTCCTGACGCACTTTCCGCCATAGGCATGGCAAAAGCCGTCGCAGCAACCCGACGTGTCAGCGCACGATGCCCCGGATGTCCCGCACGCCTTCTCGCCGGCGACAGGCGCCTGTCGTTCCTGGGTCCGCGGCTTGTGCTCGTTGGCGGCAGCACGCTCGAGTGCAGGAAAGCCTGGAGCGAGCGCGACACTCCCGAGTACAAGGCGCCGCGAAAACGACCGCGTGAGAGCTTTAACGACATCATCGAAGCGAGAGCCATCCATGCAGAACCCCGATAGCGCGCCCGTGCGAGACAGGTGTCGCACGTTCCCGTCTTGCAACTCGTGTGGTTTCGGTCCCAGTATGCAGATGCATGTCTGGCCGTCAACGCTGCTGAGGCAGATCCACTCCCCACGGCTTGACGCCACCCGGCAAAACAGTTACAAGTCTAAACACTCAATCATCGAGAGCCGAAGCAACAACCAACGAGCGGAAAGGAAGTCCATCAATGGAGAAGGCTGTCCTTGCAAGCATGCCACCAGCCCAGCGCGCCAGCTACGAGGTGAGCCGGCGCAAGGCCCTCGGGATCGCGGCGAAGTTCGGGCTGGGTGGCGCGGCGGCCGCCGCGCTCGGCGTAGGTTCAGGTTCGGTCCGTGAGGCACTGGCCGCCGCCGGTTTGCCCCAGAAGGACTACAACATCACCTTCGTCAACCATGTCACGACCAACCCGTTCTTCACGCCGACCATCTACGGCATCGAGGATGCCTGCGCCTTCATGGGCTGCAGCTACCAGTGGACCGGTTCGCAGAACTCCAACGTCGCCGAGATGGTCTCCGCCATGCAGACGGCGATCGCCAACAAGGTGGACGGTATCGCGGTCTGCCTGGTCGATGCCGAGGCGTTCAACAAGCCAACCGAAGATGCGCTCAGCATCGGCATCCCGGTGATCGGGTACAACGCCGATACCACCGGCAACGCCCGCCTCGCCTACGTGGGCCAGAGCCTCTACCAGTCTGGCTACAACATCGCCCAGAAGTGGCTGCCGATGGTGAAGCCGGGCGGGAAGGTGATGCTCTCCATCGCCACCCCCGGCTCGCTGAACCTGCAGCCGCGCCTCGATGGCTACATCCAGGCGATCAAGGACGCCGGCGACCCGGTCACGTACGAGACGCTGGAATCTGGTGTCGACCAGGCCACGGAAGAGTCGCGCATCGAGAGCTTCTACCTCGCCAACAAGGACGTGGTGGGCATGTTCGGCACCGGCGCCACCGATTCCCTGGCCGTGGGCAAGATCTCCCAGAAGTATGATCTGGCGGCACAAGGGGTCATCACAGCCGGCTATGACCTGCTTCCGGAGACCCTCTCGCTCATCCAGAGCGGCGACATGACCTTTACCACCGACCAGCAGCCGTACCTGCAGGGCTTCATTCCCACGCTGCAGATCTACCTCTACAAGCTGTCCGGCGGCGCGGTCTCCCCCGCGAATACCGACACCAGCCTCGCCTACGTCACGCAGGACAACGTCGAGACCTACCTCAGCCCGTCCCGCTTCGAGGGCAGCACCGAAGCGGAGCCGGAGTAGCGGCCGCATCGCCAGAAGCCCTCACTCCCAGCCCCTCTCCCGATGCGTGGGAGAGGGGAGCCGGCAGGCAGCCCACAGGCGGAAGCTGGCGTCATCACGCCGCATGTGGCGCGCACTTCCGGCGCACGAAGCCCCTCTCCCGCGCACCGGGAGAGGGGTTGGGGTGAGGGCCGTTCGTTGGGGTGAGGGCTCTCTGCGGGCCGGTCAGAAGAAGCAGGGACGATGGCACAGTCGAGTGCAACCCAGGTTGATGTAGAGCAGCCGGCGCGGAGCCGGCAATGGCTCGAGGCTGCCCTCGGGTTCATTGCTCGCTACCGGGAAGCCAGTATCGCCGCCGTCGCGGTGCTGCTCGTCATCTACATCCAGCTCAACAACGACGTCTTTCTGAGCAGTCCCCTGATGAGTGTGGTGCTGCGCGACACGGCCCGCATCGGGATGATCGCCGTGGGGACCGTCCTGGTGATGATCACCGGCGAGATCGATCTCTCCGTCGGCGCGACCTACGCCATGGCCCCGTACGCGATGATCCGCCTGACCACCGATCTGGGATGGTCGCTCTGGCTGTCGGCGGTGGTCGCGGTCATGCTCGGTGTCCTCGTCGGGTTCATCAACGGGTTCATCACCGTCAAACTGCGCATCCCGTCGTTGATTACCACGCTCGGCATGTTCTTCCTGCTCACCGGCCTCACGGTGTCGTTCGCGCGGAGCCAGCCCATCCGCATGCCGGAGCAGCAGCCCTTCAACCTGGTCTTCGGCGAGAATCGCTTCGGCCCGCTCGATCCGCTCTTCTCCTGGAACGGCCTCACCGGCTTCACCCCCATCATCTGGACCCTGGCCATCGTGCTGATCCTGACGCTCGTCCTTTCCCGCACCGTGTTCGGCCTGCATGTGATCTCCACCGGCAGCAACCTGCTGGCCGCGCGCGAGATCGGCGTGCGCACTGATCGCATCAAGATCGCCACCTTCATGATCCTGGGTGGCCTGGCCGCCTTGACCGGGTTGATCACGGCCACCGTCACCGGCTCCGCCGCGCCGGATGCCGGCGGCAGCAACCTGACCCTGCTCGCTATCGCCGCCGCGGTGATCGGCGGCACCGCGCTGACGGGTGGGTCCGGCACGGTGATCGGCGCGCTGATCGGCGCGTTCGTCATCTCCTGCCTCAACAACGGCCTGGTGCTGCTGGGCGCGCAGGCCACGGAGTCCAACATTTACCTTGGGGCGGCGATCCTCGCGGCCATGATCCTCAATGTGCAAGTGGATGCGGTACGGGTGCGGAGGAAGGGCTGATGATCGACGCTGATACTCCGGTCATCCTCGAGGCCGAACATCTCAGCAAGCGCTTCGGCGCGGTCACGGCCCTGACAGATGTCAGCCTGCGCCTGCATCGCGGCGAGGTGTTGGGGCTGGTGGGGGATAACGGCGCGGGGAAATCCACCCTGATCAAGATTCTCTGTGGGTTCCACAAGCCCGACAGTGGCACCTATGCCTTCGACGGCAAGCCGGTCAACCTCAGCTCGCCGATGGAGGCCCGCGCCCTCGGGATCCAGACCGTGTACCAGGACCTGGCGCTGGTGAATGATCTCAGCGTCTACCACAACATGTTCCTGGGCCGGGAACAGAAGAAGCGCATCCTGGGCCTGCCGTTGCTCGACAACCGGTCCATGCGCCGGCTCACCGTCGAGTATTTGAGCAACCTGGGCATCCGCATTCCCAATGTCGACAATACGGTCTCGATGCTCTCCGGCGGTCAGCGCCAGAGCATTGCCGTGGCCCGTTCCATCTTTTCCAACCCCACCGTGCTGATCATGGATGAGCCGCTCGCCGCGCTCGGCGTGCGCGAGAGCCGCCTGGTGCTGGACCTGGTGCTGGAATTGAAGAAGCGCGGGGATATCTCGATCATCCTGATCGCCCACAACTATGCCCAGGTGTTCGAGGTCTGCGATCGCATCAATTTCCTCAGCGGCGGCAAGATCGTCTTCGATGCCCGCACGGCCGACACCACGGTCAATGACCTGATCAACCTGGTGACCGCGGGCTACAAGCTCAACCATCCCGCGCCGCCAGCCGGCGCCGCGCGCGTGGGCTCGTAAACCGGCCCCGCTTTCCGGAATCGCCCCCGGCGGTCACGGATGCGGAGTACCCGCTCGTGTCCCACAAGACGTTCGCTGGGTGAGAACGTATCCTCGTGCGATGCCCGACGCCGTCACCCGCTGCACGGCACGGTGAAGACCAGGCGTTGCTTCGCGTGAATCAGGGAGACAAACATGGACGAGCAGGGCGATGCACCCCGCAAGCCAAGCCGGCAGCAACTCCGCGCCCAGGCGCGCGAAACCCACGACGCGGAGGAGTGGATCGCCGTGATGGACGTGCAGGACCCCGAGCTGAAGCGGGCCATTCGCGCGGCGATTGGCGCGCGCCGGGTCACGCGCTCCGCGCTCGAGCTGGCCATCGGAGTCAGTCTCGTCGGGACGCCCCGGGCCATTCGCGGGATGCGGAAAGCGTGATGGCGGTCCGCGCGAGTGGGAGATCGCGGCCTGTGGCTGAGGGCCTGACACCCGCAAACCGCCGGGCCGGGCCGTAGCCCAGCCACCAGGCGGAACACCGTCCCCGGCGCCTGGCCCGCCGCGGCCAACATGGCCGGTAGGCTCTGGCCAGCAAGCCATTTGCCCACAGTGGCGGCGGACAAGGCACCTTGAGCGCAGACGGCTCCCTGCTTGACACCTGACCGCATACCATGACGTGGCCAAGGCCACCAATCGCCGGGCAGGAGGACGTCACCCACGGCGACGAACGCAGTGCGGACGTGTATGGCACAGACGGATAGACCCCGGGAGAGGCAGCCAATGACGGATACGTCGCGAGTGATCGTTCCCTATGACGACCAATGGCCAGCCGCGTTCGGCCAGATTGCCCGACCGCTCCGTACGGCGCTGGGCAACCAGGCGCTGCGCAGCGACCACGATCACGGCGCGGGGGTCGCGTCGACAACGGATGACGGTGGTGCGCCAACTGGGAAGAGCGTCGAGAGATAGATCACCAGCGGCACATCACCCGCGTTCCGCCCTTGATGGATTGTTCCCGGCGTTTCGACTAACGCGTCCCCGGGGCGAACCACCACCGTTTCTCCTGGACCGATACTGACAGGCTCCCCCTCCGGGTCATCGCTCCGATACCAGAGCACTTCCCCGGTAAAGACCTGATACGTCAACGCGCCTTGCACCACCACGCCAATCTGCGTTCCTGGGTGAACGTGAATCGGGGTGGCGGTGCCTGGCATGATCGTGACGCGCCCCAGGGCAAGCTCTGGGTCTTCGATGGCGACCGGTACGGCACGGCCCAGCACTTCGCTGGTGATCACCGCGGGTGCACGAGGAACTGGCGTCGCCTGCTGAGCGCGTGAGTCCGGCGCGCTTCCCTGGATCGAGAGCGCAATCCCCATCATGATGACGGCTGCGACGCGCTGCAAACCTCTGTGCATCGGTACTCCCCCAGTTCGACCAACAAACGCACGACGAGAGCAGGCCCGTCAGCGTGTCGAAATCGACGGTGCCTTCGCGCATCGGGTCACGGCGCCGGAACCTGACGCAACGCTCGCGTCACCAGTCCTGCGTCGCCGGTCCAATGCGCGGGGAGACGGAGCGCTGAGCACCGGGACGGTACGCCGCCACCCGGCTACGCCCTGCGGATACCTCTCGTTCTGCCCATTATCCCGCACAACTCCGAGAGGCCCCATATCCGTGACGTGCGGCACGCCGGCCAATGCTTCTGCGTTGATAGCGGCCTTTACGCATGCAGCGCTTCACAATCAACACCGGCAACACGCCCGATAATCGCCCGTTGCGTCACGTCACGTTCAACGGTCCACTGCTCAGCACGGGATCGCGCAGACCCCACCACAAAACGTGAAGCTCGGCGGGCAGAACGCGCCGGCCCCGAGGTCGGCGCAGTCCGCGTCGGCCTCACAAGCCCGCGATCCACCGCCCGGTTGCTGATAGTACCGCGTGCACCGGGTGCCGCCGGCCCGGGTCGGGATGCAGAAGCAGGCGGGGTTCGCGTTGCGGTGGTGAGACGGGACGCGGTGTGTCATACCTGCTACTGGTACCCGGAAAATACGACTTTCGAAAGATGCGCACCTGACATCCCCAACCCATACTGCGGGACAGGAACTCAACTGATAGACCCTCGACGTTGGTGACCGCCTGACTGGCAGTTGGCCTCCACCGCCGCGTTTTCTTGTGGCTTACGGAGGACATGCCCCTTGGAACCGAAACGTTTTGATCACCTGTCGCGCGCCCTGGTCGCGCACGGCCCTCGCCGTAGCGTCCTCGGCCTGCTGACCGCCGTCCCCGTCGTTGGCGGCCTGCTCGGCATCCTCACGCCCGAGGAGACGGAAGGCAAGGGACGACGCAAGCGGCGCAAGACCCGGAACAAACGCCGCTCCGGCGATGACAAGAAGAATCGCAAGGGCAAGGGCAAGAAGAAGAAACTGCAATGCACGCCGGAGTCGGTGACCCAGACGTGCGCGAATACCTGCGGCAGTGTCACCAACAGTTGCCAGCAGCCTGTGGACTGCGGAGCCTGTACCTGCACGCCCGCCTGTGCCGACTGCTTCACCTGCCAGGACGGGCTGAATACGCCCGGCACGTGCGTCATTG
>JALYWD010000289.1 GCA_030852885.1 Chloroflexota bacterium
ACCCTCAGGTGGGTTCCGCCTGGTTATCACGCGGCAGCCTGGCACGGGGTCCGTCGGCCCACGGTCGGGAGTGCATCGCGGTGGTAACCACGGCCCTCGAGAATAGGGGCTCGAGGGAAACGTGCACGGCGTAGTGACGCCGATGGTCGTTCTACTTACGCCGTGTGGCGAAGGGGAGGAGTACAGGGAATGAAGCTCTCGCGGTTCATCATGGGTTCGGCCGTTGCCGTCTCTCTCGTTGGTGCTGGTCTACTGGCGTCGCCAGTTTCCGCGCAGGACGAGTGTGGCGTGTTCATCTCCGGCGGTGAAGTCCTGAACTCCACGTCGATCTCAATCTCCGCTGATGCGGGGACGAGCATTTCCGACGCCAGCGCTGGCAGCAACAACCTTGCTACCACCAGCGGTGGGCACAGTGGCGAAGGCGCCATCGACACCGCTTCCGCCGGCAATGGCGGCGTGGCCACCTCGGCTGCGAATGGCGGCGCCGTTTCGACCGGCAACATCAACTCCGGTGGCAACGTTGGCAACGCGATTGTGGTCGGCAACACCGACTGCGGCGTTGGCGCGTGGGAAGAGCCGGTCTACGAAGAGGCTGTCTACGAGGAGCCGGCTGCGGAAGCTGAAGTTGTTGCCCTGCCAGAGACCGGCGTGGGTGGCGTTGACGTCAGCAGCATCCTGGCTGTAGCTGGCGCCCTTGGCGCCGCTGGCGCATCCTTCGGGCTGCGCCGCCGCTAGACGGCAGACCGGCGCGGCGTCGCCGCCGCGCCGGACAAGCAGTTCTCAAGTCACTGAGCGGGACCTCGAATCGAGGTCCCGCTCATGCGTTTGCCAGATCATCCTCCAGATAGGCCCGGATGCTGGCGTAGCCGCTGCGCCTCTGCCGACGGTGCGATGCCGTCCGCTTCGCCAGTTCCCGCGTTACCACCTGGTGGCAGGGTACGCAAAGCGTGCGCATGTTCTCCAGCGAGCACTCTCCCCCGCCTTCACTCACGGGCTTGATGTGGTCGGCATCCCAGTAGCTGGTCCGGCTGAAGTACCAGCGGTAGCGCTGGCGAAACGCTTCCCGTTCTCGCCGCTCTGACCCCGATCGCGCCATCTTGACCCGATCCCACTCCGCGGCCAGCACCTTGCCCAGTACGGCGGTGTCGATGCCACAAAGAGCGCACACGCCCCTGTCCCGCTGAAAGACGCGTTGCCGCATGATGGCAGGATTGTTTCGCACGGCCCAGTCGTCAGCGCAGGACGCGCCGCAAAACGTGCGCCGCCGGGGAGGCACCTCGACGCCGCAATTCCGGCAGAGGGCGCGCCCTTCCGGGCCACGCGGGAGTTTGGCAGGGTCAACGCGTCCAGATCGGGGACTGACGCGATGGATACTCACAGCGCGGGGAGCCTCGCCTAGACGGCCTTCTCTGGCGCCGCCCGTTCCCAGAACGTCGTGAAGCGCGCCCGGAGCCCGGCGTGGTGCGGGGCTGCCAGGTCCGGATCCTGCGCCAGGATACCTTCTGCCGCGTGCCGGGCACGTTCCAGCAACCTGGTATCGAAGCTGCCTTCCAGCCACGTCATTTCCGGGAGCCCGCTCTGGCGCGTGCCAATGAAATCTCCGGGGCCACGCAGCTCAAGGTCCCGTTCCGCAAGCTGAAAACCGTCGTCACTTTCGACCATCGTCTCCAGGCGCGCCTCGCCATCGGCGCTCGCATTCTCCGCCAGCAGCAGGCAATAGGACTGTGCCGACCCACGGCCGACACGCCCACGAAACTGGTGCAACTGCGCCAGGCCAAAACGATCTGCCCCCTCAATGATCATGACCGTGGCGTTCGGCACATCGATGCCCACTTCGATGACCGAGGTCGAGACCAGCAAGTCGGCCTCCTGGTTGCGGAACCCCTGCATGATGGCGTCCTTCTCACGCGCCTTCATGCGCCCGTGCAGGACAGCAACTCGCAGGTCGGGAAAGACTTCGGTCTGCAGGCGGTGCGCCTCCTCAACCGCCGCCTTCGCCTCGATCACATCCGACGCTTCGACCAGCGGACAGATCACAAAGACCTGGCGGCCTGCTCCCACCTGTTCCCGCACGAGGTCATACGCGATGCTGCGCTCCACGCCAAGGTAGCGCTCGGTGATGATTGGGGTGCGCCCCGGCGGGCGCTCCGCCAGCACAGAGACATCGAGATCCCCGTGCAGCACCATGTTCAGCGTGCGCGGGATCGGGGTAGCGGTCATCCCCAACTGGTGCGGCAACAGGCCGTCCACACTGCCCGAAAGGGAGGCACGCTGCCGCACGCCGAAGCGATGCTGCTCATCGACAATGGAGAGCGCCTGCTTTGGCAGCGCGACGCCATCCTGAATCAGCGCGTGAGTTCCCACCAGGATGTCAACCTCACCCGCGGCGGCCAGGGCCAGAAGCGCCTTGCGCTCGCGTCCCTTGGTTGCGCCGGTCAGCAACGCCACGGCCGGGCGCTCCGACTCGGGCAGTCCTTCATACAGGCGCGTCAGCCCTGCCAGGTGTTGCTCAGCCAGCAGTTCGGTTGGCGCCATGAGGGCTGCCTGGTATCCCTGCCCCACCACCGACAGCATGGCGCCCGCTGCAACTGCCGTTTTCCCGGAGCCCACGTCCCCCTGGAGCAACCTGGCCATCGGGACGTCACGTCCCAGGTCGCCGAAGATCTCACCCATGGCCGAAATCTGAGCGCCCGTGAGCGTGAATGGCAAGGAACCCTGCCAGCGTTTGATCAGGTCCAAGTCGGCAGAGATCGGCGTGCCCGTAAACGCGTGGCGCTCCAACTTGCGCCGGACCAGGCCGAGTTGCAACAGCAGCAGGTCATCGAACGCCAGCCGCAATCTCGCGCGCTTGAGCTGAGCCTCGCTTTCCGGGTAGTGCACCTGGGCGATGGCGTCGCGCAGCGGCGGTAAAGGTCCGCCGATTGGCCCGTCGCCCCCGACCGGCTCCAGGAGAGCAGGTGGCAGGTAATCCTCAACACTGCCCAGCGCGGCTTCGAGCGCCTGCCGCGTGAAGTTGCGCATCGACTTCTGCGCCAGGCCAGCGGTCAGCGGATAGACCGGTACGATGCGCCCGGTGGAAACGTTGTCGCCGTCGGCCCTGGCCGGTTCCCACTCCGGTCCGGTAAAGGCGAGCGGCCCAGGGCCCTGTTCCAGCGTGCCGCTGACGATGATTTCCTCGCCAACGTGCATGGCGTTCGCCAGGTACTGGTTGAACCAGGTCACGCGCATCCAGCCCGTCTGGTCCGCGAGCTTGATGACGACGCGTGGTGCGCCCGGTCCCCGGTGAACCTGGAGATCCGTGATCCGGCCACGCACGGTGACATCCTCACCTGGCCGCAGCCCCAACGCCTTGCCGATCTGGATCGTCCGCGAGTAGTCGATGTAGCGGCGTGGCGCGAGCAGCAGCAGATCACCCACCGTTTCGACGCCTAGCTTTGCCAGCTTCTTGCTGGTCGCCCCGCCCGCACCCCGGAGCGCGGTCACGGGTGCATCCGGCGTGAGTGGAGCCACCTGCGCCGTGACCCGGATCGGGCGGCTTACCGGCGCATCGTCGCGGTCCAACGGCGTGCTCCGTCGAGGAGCAGGCGCGGTTGACGCCTTTTCACGAGCACCAGGCTCGCGCGCCGCTTGAGCGGCCGGCGGTGTGGGCCGTGGGGCCGGCACAGAGCGCGGCAGGCGTGGGGCCAGCCGCTTGAGGCGGTCAGCGATGCCGGCCAGGGTCGCGCGACGCTGCTCGACCGTCAGGCCGCCGTAGTGCTCCAGGGCGGTCACGATGCCGTTGAGCTCCGCTGCTTCGGCGGGCGGCAACGCGCCGCCAAGGCGGCGCACGCTTTGCAGCGCGACCTGGTAGGTGTTGCGCGCATTGCAGCCGTCCCGCCATTCGCGGCGCAGCAGTTCAACGGCTGTCTCGATGCGTTCGCGCGCATCGCTGACAATCGGTGTCCCACGCTCTGGGTTGAGATCGTCCTGGCTCACTCGGCGTCACGCATTCGGGGCGAAAGGCAGACGTGGAAGTCTAGCGCCTCTGGCCGACTTGTCCGTATAGTCGACATGGGTAAAAACATGGTATGGTTCAGGGTCGCGCGAAGGTTGATGCCTTGCCACGTGGGAAGTGTCCCGGATACTCGTGGTGTCGCGTTTTGATGGTACCTACGCATACTGCGCAAATCGTGGAGGAATCTCACAGTGGCCGGCAAGTGTGACGTCTGCGGCAAGACTACCCAGTTCGGCCGCAACGTGAGCTTTTCCAAGCGCCGCACGAACCGCATGTTCAAGCCGAACGTGCAGTCCCGTGTGGTGGTGATCAATGGTGTATCCAAGCGGATGAACGTGTGCACAGGCTGCCTGCGCACACAGGCCAAGACTTCCTAAGAACTGGAGCCGCCAGAAGTCTCTGGCGGCCTGACCCCCGGGTGCTAGCACCTGGGGGTCGTTCTGTTTCTCCCTCACACTACTCTTTCACACGTACTCGGATTCGCGTCACAGATTGCCGCACGGCGCGGTTATGAAGGAATGGGGACGTGCCGCCTCGCCGCAAACCAGTCAAATCTACCGCCCAGGTGCTTCCCGCCCGTCCCGGTGACATCGCCGAGACGACGATTGAGCGCATCGTGCCCGGCGGCCTGGGGCTCGGCTACGGCGGTGGTCGCACGCTCTTCGTCTCCCGGGCGGCTGTGGGCGATGTGCTCAAGGTCAGGGTTGACCGGGATCAGGGCCGGGTGGCTCACGCCTCAATCGTCGAGGTGATCAAGCCGGGTCCGGACCGCATCGAGCCTCCGTTTCCCCGGCTGGCCGACTGCGGCGCCGACTTCGAGCACCTCACCTACGACGCCCAACTCGCTGCCAAACAGGCAATCATCGCGGACTGCATGAGGCGAATCGCGGGCATCGAACTGCTGGAGACGGCGCCAATCATGCCCTCACCGGAGCAGTGGCACTACCGGGTACGGGCGGAATGGCGTCATGATCCCCAGGCCGAAGTGCTGGGGTACATGCGGCACGGCAGCCACGAGATCGTAAATATTCCTGACGACCCTTTTGTGCTGCCACCGTTGAACGAGGTGTACAAGGAACTCCACCAACGGCTGGTGAATGGGGAACTTCAGGACTGGCCCAAGGAAATCCGGGGTGCTGCTGGTGATGACGGCGTTTCCCTGGCGCCGCCGCTCG
>JALYWD010000291.1 GCA_030852885.1 Chloroflexota bacterium
ATTCTGGACGCGGCCATTCTCGACACGGTGTAACTGCGGCGACACGACAGGAGGCGCGCCGCCGGTCGGTCTTTGTGGAGTCCCATCATCCAGTTTGCCAATGCGCAGAAAGGGAACCCAGACCATGGTCGAGACCACGATTTCCCGTCGCAAGGCGCTTCAGGTTGGCGCGGCTGCTGCCGGGTTGACCTTGCTTCCCGGGTCGCGCCGGGCGCGCGCTCAGGCGAAGACCGTCACCTTCTGGAACATCTCTGGCATCTACGATGTTGAGGATACGCTGAACAAGGCCAAAAAGCCGGAAGAGTTCTACATCTACCAGGCCATTGACCGGTACCAGCAGGCGCATCCGGACATCACGATCCAGATGGAATCGTTGCCCGGCGAGACGGCCAGCTTCACCAAGTTCCGCACGGCCAGCGTGGCCCAGAACGGGCCGGACATCATGGGCTGCTGGTCCGGCTCCTACATGCTGGCGTTCAAGGATTTCCTGGAGCCGATGAGCGGCTACTTCACTGAGGAAGAGCGCGCCCGCATCCTGGGCTGGGACGCGGTGGCGGAGGGCTTTGACCCCGCCAACGAGATCTGGGCCGTGCCGGCCAGCACCGATGGCCAGACCTGCATGTTCTACGACGCCCGGGCCCTGGAGAAGGCGAGCATCGACCCCGAGGGAGAGTGGCGCACCAGCGCGGATGCGTTCATCACCGCCATGGACAGCATGAAGGCGGCGGGCATCACGCCGCTGGTGCTGGATGAGAACGCCATCATCTGGCAGTGGTACGCCTGGTGGCAGGCGCAGATGATGGGTGGCTCCTCGGTCGTCAACGAACTGGTCTCGGGCCAGCGCAATTTCTCGGATGCGCCGATGCCGGAGATCACCACGACCTGGCAGAAGCTGAGGGATTACGCCGTGCCCGGCGCGGAGACGATGACAGGCGACGCCGGATTCCAGATGATGATCCAGGGGGATATCGCCATGACCACGGGCGGGTTCTGGGTCATTCCCACCCTGGAGCAGATCCTGGGCGAAAACCTGCGCATGATCCAGATTCCCAACTTCAGCCCGGAGGCGCCGCTGCAGGATGGGGGCATCGGCGGCGTGGGGAACTGCTTCATGGTCACCAACTACTCCCAGGTCAAGGACGAGGCGGTCGAGTTCATCAAGTTCCTGATGAGCAAGGAAGAGCAGGAACTGAAGGCGCGATCCCCGGAGGGACGCCTGATCAACGTGACCGATGTGGACACGGCGGAGTTCTACAGCCCGTTGCGGCAGATTCAGCAGGAGTGGGCCACCGAGCCCAGCACCGTCTTCTGGCTGGACAACATCTACCCGTCAGACCTGACGGCTGAGATCAAGGCGCAATCCCAGTTGGCCTGGACCGGCCAGATCAGCGCTACGGACTTTCTGGCGGCCATCGATGCCAAACGGAACGAGTTGCTGGGCTAGGCGCACCCCTTACGGGGTCCGCATCAGTCATGCAGCACACTGCCACTCCCACTCCGGCGTTCCCGGATGCAGGGCGATCCGTCGCACGCAGGCAGCCCCTCTCCCTGCGGCGGCGCGATGCGCTCATGGCCTACCTCTCGCTGCTACCGGCGTTCCTGCTGGTGGCAGCGATCATCTGGTACCCGGTCACGCGCACGGCCTACCACAGCTTCACGGAGTGGAACGGCGCGGTTTCCACCTGGGTTGGCTGGGAGAACTACCAGCGCATCGTCAGCAATGGCGATCTCTGGTTGCTGATGCGCAACAACCTGATCTTCGTGGTCAGTGTGCCAGGCATTCTGCTCATCTCGCTGGTGGTGACCGTGCTGCTCCATGAGCAGGTCCCGGGCTGGAAGTTCTTCCGGTCGGTCTACTACCTGCCCACCATCCTCTCAGCGGCCGTGGTTGGCACGCTGATGCGGGTCATGTTCAACGCGCATGGAGTGACCAACAGCACGCTGGAACGCCTCGGGCTTGGCGCGCTGCAACACGACTGGCTGGGGCAGGTGCCCACGGCCTTCCTGGTGTTGATCTTCGCCTTCTACTGGACCACGCTCGGCCAGGGCGTGCTCATCTTCCTGGCCGGGCTGGCCACCATTCCCGGCGACCTGCTGGATGCGGCGCGACTCGACGGCGCCGGCTGGTGGAACCGGCTCTTCCAGATCATCATCCCGCTGCTGGTGCCAGCTATCGCCTATTTCGTGCTGACCAACGTGATCTGGATCTTCGTCGGGCTCTTTGCGCTGGTCTTTACCGTCACCAAAGGCGGGCCTGGCTACGCCACGACGCCCTTCGACCTCATGATCTACCGCAAGGCATTCGAATCCGGGGAGCTGGGGTATGCGTCGGCGCTCTCGGTCATCCTGTTCGTGATCGTGCTGGTGATTTCGGCGTTCCAGTTGCGCATGTTCGACCGGTTGACGACCGATGCGTGAGTCGCAGGCAGAGATCGCCGAGGGCGCGTGGCAGCCACGCAGCCCGCTGGAGCGGGTGAGCCGGCTCGGGATCGTGCTGGTACTTGCCCTCATCGCGGTGGTCGCCATCTACCCCCTGGTTTTCATGGGGCTGAGCAGCTTTCGCACCTCCTTCGAGTACATCGCCAGTCCGCTCGGGTGGCCGGATAGCTTTGGCTATCTCGATAACTTCCTGGCGGTCTATTACCGGTTCGACCTGGTGGGGCTCTTCCGCAATACGCTCTGGTACATCCTGCTGGCTTCGTTACTCACCCTGGCGGTGGCGGTGCCGGCGTCCTTCACGTTCGCCAAAACGCGATTCCCGGGCCGGGAGCGGCTGCGCACCGCCATGATCGCCACGCTGATCATGCCGCCGGTGACTTTCCTGGTCCCCAGCTACGTGATGATGGCGCGGCTCGGCTTGATCGATACCTCAGCGCCGCTGGTGCTGCTCTGGGCGGCCACGGCGACACCCGCCACCATCTTTCTGCTCAGCGCGCTGATGCGCAGCATTCCGGACGAAATCCTGGAGGCGGCGCGCATCGATGGCGCGGGCTACTTCGAGGTCCTGTTCCGGATTGCGCTGCCCCTGAGTATCCCGGGCCTGGTCACCGTCATGATCTTCAACATCACCGCCTGGTGGAACGATCTGCTGCTGCCGCTGGTGCTCATCGGTGACCAGGACAAGACCACGCTCACCGTGGCCGTGGCCTCCATCGGCTCGCGCTTCAGCATGGATTTCCCCCTGGTCCT
>JALYWD010000303.1 GCA_030852885.1 Chloroflexota bacterium
CCACCGCGTGGACCAGGTAATGCCCTGAGCAATCCATCCCTAGCTTGCCAGGACAGAGAAACGGCCCCGCGTGGCGCTCATCCTCGCCAACCCCGGGGCCTGATTCTTCAAATGGTCATGATCACCAGCGTGACCTGATAGTCCTGATTCTGGCACAAAACCTGCTGAAGCATCTCGAAAGATGTGCCTTCCCGCATCACGTGGCTCCCACGCTACGTGCTGTGCGAATCGCAAGCGATCCCGCGCCAGAAATCAGAGCCGGAACCACCCTCTGGCTCCGGTCAAGCGCGACATTATCAAACGTGAACATCCGTGTCAACCCTTTGGCTATACGAAACATTGTGCAGTTGTCTGGCATACACTACGCGCAAGAACTCAATGTCGCGTACGTACGCCTTTGACGAAATGCAAAAATGCCTGTTAACTTCCTAATGATCACTTGCTCGTCTTACCCGCCCCGCGCCTGAATCGCTTTCCGCGTCCCGCCTCTGGGCCGCGATGAGATCCAGTTCCTGCTGCGCCTGATCGAGTCTCAGCCGCACCCGCTGCTCGTTGAGCAGCCACACATCCCGGCGCACGGCCGCGTCTACGAGGCGCAATTCATCAAGCTGGCCGGCAAGTTGGCTAATGCGGAAACCGAGCTCCCGGTGCGCGTCATTCAACCCGTCGATGCGCTCGGCCAGGCGCTCGTGGCGCTGCTCCAGCGCGAGGCGCACGTCGGCAAAACGGGCGTCGATATCGCCGCGCATGTCCTCCACGCGCTCTTGCAACAACTCATGGCGCTCAACACCCTGCGACTGCACGCGGGCCAGTTCCTGGCGCACCGCCACATCGACGCCGCGCAATTCTTCCAGCGCCGGGTCGATGTGCACGATGGAGCGTCGCGTGTCATCGATCAGGTCAAAGAGGTGTCCCAGGTCAGAGCGCAGCTCATCGATACGCGCGGTGATCGTCTCGCCAGCCTGGGCTACGTCCGCAACACGGCGCCGCGCGTCCTGGTCCACAATCTTGATGCTGTCTTCCGCCCGCACGATATCCCGGCGCAGGCCGTCGGTCTCTTCGCGGGTCGCCTCGATCGAATCGCGTGCCTGGTGGATGAGCACCCCCGTACGATCCACGTGCGCGGAGAGGTGCTCGATCTGCGCCTGCAGGGCGTCGTCCCGCTGCTTGTACTCGGAGGTGTCGTCCGCCTTCTGCCGCGCTGCCTCGATCAGCTCCATGACATGCGCCTGCAGCGATCGGATCGGCCGGGTGAGATCTTCGACCCGCGCGTCCATATCCACGATCTGCTGCCGCGTGCGCGTCTCATCGATAGCGCGCGCCTGGGCGCTTTGCTGCATCTCCTGGCGCGCTTGCTCGATAGCCAGGCGGTTCTGGGCCGTTGCGCTCTCGTAGTGCTTGAGAAGTTCTTCCTCTCGCCCTTGCCGGCTCAACACCTCGCGCATGGCCTGGCGCAGCTCATCAACCTGGTTCTGCATTGCCGCCAGGCGCGCCTCATCGCGCCGACGCTCGTCGTCCTGGCGCATGCCGATCGTGTTGATCGGCCCCTGCCCGGTACTCCGGTTACTCATTTCTGCGCGTCTCCCTGGCTGCGAGGCGCGTCTGCGCCGAAGTTGGTCAGTTCTGCCGCGGAGTCTGCATCGTCCAGCACGGCCAGCGTGGCCACCACGCTCCGGGCCAGGGCAGGCGGATCGTAGCCGCCCTCCAGGAAGGCAACCATCCGTCCTTCGGCGTACGTCTCGGCAATCTCCCGGGCGCGCCGTGCCATCCCGGCAAAGCCGGACTCGGACACCCGCATGTTCGCCAGCGGGTCCGCCGCGTGCGCGTCGAACCCGGCCGAGATGAGTACCAGTTCCGGCTGGTAGGCCTCAGCCGCCGGCGTCACGACATCTGCAAACACCGCCCGGTAGACCTCGTCTCCGCCACCCGCGCGCAGGGGTACATTGAGGGTGTACCCGCTCCCCTGCCCCGCGCCGCGCTCGCTGGCGGCGCCGCTTCCGGGGAAGAGCGGCGACTGGTGCAATGAGACAAAAAGCACCTGATCCAAGTCGTAAAACGCGTCCTGGGTACCGTTCCCGTGATGCACATCCCAGTCGATGATCATCACGCGCGCCACCCCGCGCTCCAGGGCCTGGGCTGCCGCCACGGCGATG
>JALYWD010000307.1 GCA_030852885.1 Chloroflexota bacterium
AGCCCCATCAGCACAGGCAGGTTGCGCGCGAACGGCGCAGACCGGAAGTGCTCGTCCATGGCGTGGAGGCCGCCCAGCATCTCCTGAAAATGCTCCGGCCCGATGGCGATCATGGTCGAAAGCCCGATCGCGGAGTCCATGGAGTAGCGACCGCCGACCCAGTCCCAGAACTCGAACATGTTCGCGGTGTCGATCCCGAACTTCGCGACTTCCGCCGCGTTCGTCGAGACGGCGACGAAATGCTTCGCCACCGCCGCCTCATCACCCAGGGCCGCCAGGCTCCAGGCGCGACCGGTGCGGGCATTCGTCATCGTCTCGAGTGTCGTGAACGTCTTGGAGGAGACGATGAACAGCGTCTCCTCGGGGTCGAGATCACGGGTCGCCTCGTAAAAATCGGTGCCGTCGACGTTGGAGACGAAGCGGAAGGTCAGGCTGCGGTCGCTGTAGTCGCGCAGCGCCTCATAGGCCATGACCGGGCCCAGATCAGAACCACCGATGCCGATGTTGACGATATTGCGAATGCGGCGCCCGGTGTGACCCGTCCAGCTCCCGTCGCGAATGCGCTCCGCGAAGTCCGCCATGCGGTCCAGCACCGCGTGCACCCCCGGCACGACATTCTCGCCATCAACCATGATCGAGGCGCCGCGCGGAGCGCGCAGCGCCACGTGGAGCACAGCGCGCTCCTCGGTGATGTTGATCTTTTCGCCTGTAAACATCGCCTCGGTACGCCCGCGTAGATCGCACTCGTCAGCAAGCTCCACGAGGAGTCGCATCGTCTCGACGGTGATGAGGTTCTTTGAGTAGTCCAGGAAGAGGCCCGCGCCGTCGGCGCTGAAACGCTCGGCCCGCTCGGGGTCGTCCGCAAAGAGCTGGCGCAAATTGAGGCGCTGGATTTCTTGGGCGTGCGCTGCCAGCGCCCGCCAGGTCGCCCGCTGCGTGAGTTCCGGGGTATTCGCGATCACGACGACCTTCTCCTGACGCGCTCAGCCAGCAATGACCAGCGGCTCATCCTGTGCGGCCACGCCGGCTATCGACACCGCTCAGGATTGCACAAAGTGGCCGTGCGCTCCACCATCCGTCACCGTGCCAGACTCAGTAACCTCAGCACAAGACGCTGAACCGGAGCCCCGTGCGCTGCCCCTGCCGCGCGATCTCTTTCAGTGAAAGCTGAACTTGCGCCAATCCGGAATCACCGAACAACTGGAGCCCGCCACCCAGCAGCACCGGCATGACATCGACATGCAGATCATCGACCAGCCCCGCCTGCAGCGCCTGCTTGATCACGTTGGGGCCGCCCACGATCTGCACATCCCGCTCCCCCGCGGCATCGCGCGCCTGGGCAATCGCCGCAGCCACGCCCTCCGCAACGAAGGTGAAGGTCAGGTGGGCATCCTGCATCGGTTGCCGCGCGGATGGGCGCGTCGTCACCACAAAGATCGGGACCTGGAACTCGTACTGACCCACGTACGCATCCGGATCGGCCATCTCGAACGTGCGCCGTCCCATGACCACCGCGCCGGTCGCGGCAATCGTGGCGGCCATGCTCGGAGACGCGGCGAACTCGGCAAAATCGGGATAGAGCTGGCTGACGTCGCCGTCGATGTCCGCCACAAACCCATCCAGTGACATCGTCATGCCGGCGATCACGCGACCCATTTAGGCCTCCTGACCGGAGTGGTGGGTCATGATGGGTTGTCTAATGAGGATGGCGCCCATCGACGTGCCGCACTAGCTCAACTTCCGCCATCGTCACGGGTTGAGAGATGAGTGAGCAGTCGGCCAGGAGTCAGAATTTCGACGCCGTGAAACGCTTGAATTTTCAGGAGTTGCTTGTCGAAGGTGCAGAGAAAGTCAGCCCGGCCGTTGACGGCTGTGGACAGCACCGCGTCGTCTTCAGGATGCGTTGCGACCCCGCGGACCTCAAAGGTTGAAACTGCAATAGTGGCCTCAATGGCGAATAGCTCTACGATCTGAACAGCGGTGCTTCTTGACAAACGCGCCGCGAAGTAGGGATCAGCGAGAGTCCGCTCCAACTCTTGCAGGATGTGCTCGGAAAGAACGAGTGTGAATGCCCCAGCACGCCAGGAATCAATGAGTGACCTTGACGTGCCGCGTTCGCTGGTCGCCCCAGGAGCGAGAACGTTTGCATCAATAGTGACGCGGATCACTCGTTCGCATCGCGCGTTTTGGCACTTGCCCGAACCCTCGCGATTGCCTGTATCGCAGCTTCTTCGATTTCCTCGGCCGGTACGCCGGCGAACGCAGCTCGCGCCTGATCCAGCACGGCAAAGCGCTTTTCGCGCTCCGCCTCCAGCCGAGCGAACCGCCGCCAATCTTCGATTGAGATAATGGCAGCCACGGGCTCGCCATGGTCCTCGACAATCACCCGGGCGCCACTGCGAGATGCCTCTTCTAACACACGAGGCAGCGACTGCTTTACTTCGGCAAGTGTCATCGTATTGGTGGGTGGCTTCAATTGGAGCATGACGCACCTGCACATAGCACTACGCAAGCAACGAGACGCTAGCGTTTACCAACTAGCATAGCTGCGCATGCGACAAGAGTTCGCAGTCGGAGTCTCGGCTCCTACCCCGGCTCTCCTGTCTCCACCGGCACGTCATCCAGGCGGTTCACCAACCCGGAGAGTTCCTCGTCGTCCAGCTTGCGGAAGAGCGGCGTGGGCGCCGGGAGCACGCGGCCCGCCGGGAGCGCACGCGGAGCCCACGGCAGCGCGTGCACAGACCCCTCGTCACCAAGGTAAGTGTGCAGTTGCTCAGCAGAGTACGGCAGGAAGGGCGCGCTGAGCACACGCAGAGAACTCACTACCTGCAGCGCCGTCCAGAGTGACGTCGCCGCGCGCTCCGGGTCAGTCTTCAGCGTCTTCCAGGGCGCAGCCTCGTCCAGGTAGCGGTTCAGCGCCCCGGCCAGCGCCATCACATCACGCAGGCCGTCGCGCAGGTGCACCGCCTCGATGTTCCGTGCCGCGAGCCTGAAGGTCTCGGCGGTCAGCGCCAGCATTGCCTCGTCAGCGGCAGTCAGTTCTCCCGGAGTGGGCACCGTGCCGTTGAAGCGCGACTGCGTGAATGAGAGCAGGCGGTGGACGGCGTTGCCGTAGGTCGCCACCAGCTCGTCGTTGTTGCGGCGCTGGAACTCATCCCAGGAAAAGTCGGTGTCCCGGCTCTCCGGCGCGTTGATGGTCAGGAAGAAGCGGATGGCGTCCGCATCGAACAGGTCGAGCGCTTCCGGCAGGAACGGCAACCGCGAGGTGTAGGTGCGCGAGGAGGAGAGCTTCTGGCCATCGAGGGTCAGGAACTCGTTCGCCGGGACGTCGTACGGCAGGGCCAGCCCACCGTAGCCCATCAGCATCGCGGGCCAGATGATGGCGTGAAAGGGGATATTGTCCTTGCCCACGAAGTAGTAGGCGCGGCCCGGCGCTGCGCCGTCCTCGCCCAGTTCCCACCAGGCTTTCCAGGCGTCGGGCGTGCCCTGCCGCTCCGCCCACTCGATGGACGCGGAGAGGTAACCGATCACCGCATCGAACCAGACGTAGATGCGCTTGTCGTCGAAGCCCTCCAGCGGGATCGGCACACCCCAGTCCAGGTCACGGGTGATGGCGCGGGCGCGTAGCCCTTCCTTCAGCCAGCCGTTCGTAAACCCAACTACCGCCGGCCGCCAGTGCTCCCCAGCGACGGCAACCCAGGCTTCCAGGCGCTCCTGGAACTTCGGCAGATCCAGGAAAAAGTGCGTCGTCTCGCGTGTTTCTGGCGTGGCGCCGGTCAGCTTGGAGCGTGGATTGATGAGGTCGATCGGGTCCAGGGTGCGGCCACAGTTATCGCACTGGTCGCCGCGCGCATCCTCATACCCGCAGTGCGGGCAGGTGCCTTCCACATAGCGGTCTGGCAGGAAGCGCTGCGCCTGCGGATCGTACATGGCAATCTGGGTGTCCTGGAACAGGTAGCCCTGCTCCAGCAGGCGCAGGAAGAAATCTTGCGTCACTCGATAGTGGATCGGCGTCAAGGTCGAGGTGTACAGGTCATAGCTCAGGCCGAGGCGCTCGAAGCTCTCGGTGATCCCCGCGTGGTTTTTCTCCGCCAGCTCACGCGCCGTCATGCCCAGCTTGTCGGCCGCCACGGTGATTGGTGTACCGTGCATGTCCGAGCCGGAGACCATCAGGACGTTGTTCCCGGCCATGCGGTGATAACGGGCAAAAATGTCCGGTGGCACATAGGCTCCGGCGACATGGCCCAGGTGGCGCGGGCCGCTGGCGTAAGGCCAGGCAACAGCCACCAGGATTTGCTCCGGGCGGGGCGCGGAAGTCACGGGTGCGTCAGTCACTGATATCGGCCTCGTTTCGCATCGATCCAGACGTGTAGGACATCTCGCAAATTATGCCAAGTGTCATGCGCCGGGCGCACCTTGCTCCCCGCGCCGTAGGTCCAGAGTACTGGCACGGCCGCAATACGGTATCCGCGCACCTGCGCGATCACCAGCAGTTCGACATCGAACGCGGTCACGCGCGGCCCATTGACATCGCGCGGCTCGCCAGCATAAAGGCGCGACCGGCGGAGAATATCCCGCGCCACGTGAGCGCGGAACAGCTTGAAGCCACACTGCGTGTCGTGGATGCCAGGGGTCAGCAGCACCCGCACCAACCCGTTAAAGACGCGTCCCATCAGGTGCCGGTAGGAAGGTTCCCCAATCCGGCCCGCGCCTTCCCCTTCCCGCGAACCAATTGCCACATCCGCGCCCTGTGCCACTGCGCCCCGCAGGTCGTTGATGTAGTCGAGCGGTGTCGCCAGGTCAGCATCGCTGAAAGCAATCTGCTCCATTGTCGAGGAGAGCATCCCGGCGCGCACCGCCGCCGCCTTGCCGCCGTGCGGCACGCACACCAGGTAGCCAGCAGAGACCCTGGCCAGGGCCTCCACCGCCAGCGTCGCCGTCTCGTCGCTGCTCCCGTCGTCAACCACGATCAGCTCGGTGGGATACGGCTGCTGGCAAAGCCAGGCCGCGGCGGTGGCGATGGTCTCCTGGATACGCGGAGCTTCGTTGTATGCCGGGATCACCAGCGATAGTGAGGGTGCCTGCTGCGTGGTGGGGCGAGGCTGCGCGCCAGCGGTCTTCATCGTCGCTAAGTACTACCACCGTTGCCACGGAGACATATGGTATGGTCGCCCGCACCCCGCCCTGCACGACAGAAGGATCACCATCATGCACCTGCTCGGCGCGCACATGTCGATTGAGAAAAGCCACGCTTTGGCCATTGATCGTGCGGCCGCGTTCGAAATGACCGCGCTGCAGATCTTCACGAAGAATGCCAGCCGGTGGGCGGCCAAGCCCATAGACCCGGCCGCGGCGGAGACCTTCCGCGAGCGCCTGGCCAGCAGTGACCTCGGTTTTACGGTCGCGCACGATTCCTACCTCATCAACATGGCCTCCCCGGATGACACGCTCTGGGAGAAATCCCTCAACGCCTTCCAGGATGAAATGGCGCGCTGCGCGCAACTCGGCGTGCCCTATCTGGTCACGCACCCGGGAGCACACATGGGCACCGGTGTCGACACCGGCGTCAGCCGCGTGGCAGCGGGGCTGAACCGCCTCTTCGATGAGGATTCCGCCAACCCCACCGTGGTCCTGCTGGAGACCACCGCCGGCCAGGGCACCACGCTCGGGCGCTCGTTCGAGGAACTTGCTGGCATCATCGACCAGATCGAGAACAAGGACCGCGTGGCCGTCTGCTTCGATACCTGCCACGTCTTTGCCGCCGGCTACGATCTGCGCACGCCAGAAACCTACGAGGCCACCATGCAGGCCTTTGATGACATTATCGGGCTGAACCGCCTCATCACGTTTCACCTCAATGACTCGAAGAAGGGGCTCGGCCTCCGCACCGACCGCCACGCCCATATTGGCGAGGGGGAACTCG
>JALYWD010000333.1 GCA_030852885.1 Chloroflexota bacterium
AAGAGCGGGCGGCCGCCCGCTCTTCCCAGGAACCCATACCATCAGTCCTTGCCCCTGTACCCCCCGGCCACATAGTCTTCCCTCTGCACGCAGGTTCGCCTGCCTCCCGCGCACGTGCATCCCCCGCGCCGACCGCATTGGTCCCGCCCGAAGGAGACTGCACGTTGCGACGCTCCCTTCTTGTTGCTGCCATGTTCCTGACGGCCACCGGCGTTTCGGTTCCCCAGGTTTCATACGCCCAGGACACGCTCCAGCGCCCGGCGGAGATTCGCTCCGGATCGTGCGCCAGCATCGGTGATGCGGTGTCGCCACTGGAGAACGTTATTGCGCCTGGTGGCGACGAAGTTGGCCCAGCGGGAGCAACACCCGTCGAGCAGTCCGTCACCGTCGTTCCGCAGTTGTTGCCAGATCTGCTTGCGGGTGGGTTCGTCGTGGTGGTCGCCAAGTCCATTGATGAGCCCGGGACACCGGCGGCGTGCGGGGTCGTCGGCGGCATGCTGGCGGAGGACGGCACGCTGGCCATTGGCATCAGCCCAATGGAAGGCTCCCGGTTGGACGGCGTGGCCTACTTCGCGCCGAAGCGGGACGACAGTGGCACCACGGTCACGCTGCTCCTGGTCGACAACCGCGCGGCGGAGGCCGTAGGTGGGCCGGTGGGGCCAGTTGGCATGGCCGGCGAAGACGGCACGATCACGATTGGTGGCATCAGTGATAGCACCGATACCGTGACAATGGTCGAGGATGGTTCCGGCGCTGCCCCGGTGGAGGATGCGGCGGTCGCGCCGGGTCCAGCTACGAGCGGGAAGGGCGAGAAGGGCGGGAAGGGCGGCCAGGATGGTGCAGCGGGCGCCGCGGCCCCGGCGCCCGCTGAGAGCGTCGAGAACGCGGCGAGCGCGGACGGCAAAGGCAACAAGGGCAACAAGGATGGTAAGGGCGGCAAGGGGCAAGGTGGGAATGGCAACGCCGGCAACGATGGCGACGCTACCGCTGCCGGTTAGCGTCGCCATCGTCTGACACCGTATCTGCTCCGGCTACATTCGCGCCCTGCCGGTGACAGGCGGAACCCCTCGAAACTGACCATACAGACGAATCGCCCGTTTGTACCGCCAGCTCGCAGTGTACGTCACGACGTGCCCATAGCCGTGCAGAAGCCGCCGACACAGTCCGCATTGCAGCACTCGCAAAACGACGTGCATGGGGCGCCAGGAGGTCGGCAGCAAACGCCCAATCCCTGCCTGGTGCAGAAGCCTACTGGGCCTTGCAGACACTGCAGCGTTATTTCGCCTGTGCAGCAGTCGGCGACGCTGCGACAGGCGTCCCCGGCTCGCTGGCAGCACGTGCCGTTGACACACGGAACGTCGGAATCGAAGGCTGGCCCGTCCGGGAAGACGCCAAAATCAATGCCGCAACAATGACTATCGGTCGCGCTGCACGTCCCGCCTACAGGCACACAGCAGACTTGAGCGCCAGAGCTACTCTCCCGGAAGCAGTCTCTGGATTCGTCGCCGCAACATTCGTCGGCACTTGTACACGCTACTCCAAGGGCCAGGCAGGTGGTTTCGCAGGAGCCGCCGATGCACTGGCCACTCGTGCCGCAGGGCGTGCCATCTGGCTTCGCGCGCTTACCACAGGTCCCTTCGGCGCGACAGACGCCATCGTTGCAGATGTCGCCTGCTGCCGAGCAGTCTTTCGGCGTGCCGCGGCATGCGCCGTTCTGGCAGGCGTCGTCGCTGGTGCAGGGGTCCCCGTCATCGCAACTGGCACCATTAGCTTTGGCTGGATTCGTGCATTCGCCGGTCGCCGGATCGCAGACCCCGGCGTCATGGCACTGGTCGAGCGGTGCGCAGATGATCGACGTGTCGGGGATGCATTCGCCGTTGGCGCACACTTGACAGCCAGCACACGTCTGACCGTCCTGCTTTGGGTCGGCCTGGCATTGGCCACGTGTGACATCGCAGGTCTGGCAGATGGGGCAGGTCGGCTGGCAGGTGCAGGAGCCGCAGTCCACCGCCTGCTGGCAATTGTTCTGGACAGAGCCGCACGTATCGGCGCAGGTCTGGGCCAGCGACTCGGGTTGGCAGGCCGGCGGCGGCTTGCCCTTGCCTTTGCCTTTGCTGCCGCCAGGACGATGATGGGCCTGGCAGTTCTTGCGGCGGCCGTGGTGGCCGTGCCCCTTGCCCTTGACGCGGCGGCAGTGCTTCTTGTGCGGCTGAGCCTCGTCATCGGCGTGCTGCCTGGCTGACGAACGCCGCTTGCGCTGGCGGGTCTTCTGCTGACGCCGCTTCGCCTCGGCCAGCTCATCGCCAGCCAGAAACGCCACGACCCCGCCGAGCGGCAGGCCAGCCAGCAGGTTCAGCACGCTGCGGCGTGTCCCTCCCCTGGAGAGCGATTTGGCGATGCGATCAAAACTGGTGGCGTCCACGGGCAGGCTCCTTCATGTCTGTCTGG
>JALYWD010000343.1 GCA_030852885.1 Chloroflexota bacterium
ATGGTCACGCTCCGGGAAGACGGATCAGCGCTATCCGGGTACCGCATCTATGCGCGCTCTGGCACCATTGTGGCTGTGGTGGATATCCAGAGCGCGCCCGAGGTATCGCTACGCGGAGCCGTTGGCCTGGTCGAAGAGCAACTGGCGTGTATTACGGCACAGGGCTGTGCGGGGACTGTCTCGCTGCCGGGCAGCATCTTTGGCACGCGAGATCGCCCCCAAGGCTGATCTCACGCTTTCCCGCCCGCTGTATCAGATATCCTCTGGCCGGATACCAGCCGGCCGCCGCGCAATGCCAATCGAACGGTCGTATCGCAAGCGCCTGTCCGGATCGGCCAGGATATCCTTGGCCTCCAGGATGTCTCTCATCCGTGTGGCCGCATCGGGCTCTGCTGACGTATCCGGGTGGTACTTGCGGGCCAGCCTGCGGAAGGCCGCGTCAATCACCTCCGGGTCTGCCGCCGGGTCTACCTGCAGAACCTGGTAGTAGGTGCGCTTGGCCTCATTGCCTGCTGTCGCATTGAGCGCCATGCCCATCGTCTTGAGCCGGTTCAGCAGCTCCTCTTCCGTCAGAAGCTGCTCCACAAATTGCTTGCGCATTTCGGTTGGAACGGCAAATCGCTGCAGGCAGGATCGGCATTCCAACACCAACTGGTCCCGAAAAGAGACCGTCGGAATGCTGTACAGCGTCACCTTTCGCTTGGCGTCGAATGCGGCGAAAGGGCCAGTATTACGGCAGCGCTGGCACGTGAGAACCATGAAGCCACGCGGCTCCAGGTAGTCCTTGGCGCCGATGCCATAGAGAAGTGGTAGCACCATGATTGTGTCAGTCGTTCCCTGGTTGCTGGTGGATCTGGTGTAGACCCTCTGGATGATACCCCGTCAGGATCGTTGATGAACCAGCGTCACGACCTTTGCGAGTTTCGCCGGGTCGGTTTCCGGCAAGATGCCGTGCCCCAGGTTGAAGATGTATCCGGGACGATCTTCTGCCTGCTGCAGGAGCGAATCCACACCCCGCTCTATCACCGGCCACGGCGCGAGCATGAGCGCCGGGTCCAGGTTGCCCTGGATGGCGACATGCTCAGGCAGCCGGGCACGAGCCGAGGACAGGCTGGTACGCCAGTCGATGCTGACCGCCTGACAGCCACTGCGCCCAATGTCTTCCAGCAGGGTGTCGGTGCCGGTGGAAAAGTGAATGGTTGGCGCCCTCGACCCGACGGCAGCGAATATCTGCTGCGTGTATGGCAAGACCGCGTCCCGGAACGTCGGCCGGTCCAGCAGGCCGAGCCAGGAATCAAAGAGTTGTACGGCGTCCGCTCCAGCGTCCGCTTGCGCCAGCAGATAGTCAGTTGTGACCGCCGTAAGCCGTTCCATGAGCGCGTGCCAGGTGTCCGGCTCCCCATAGAGCATCGCCTTGGCGCGAGGAAACTCGCGCGAGGGTTTCCCCTCGATCAGGTAGCAAGCGAGCGTGAACGGCGCTCCCGCGAATCCCAGGAGTGCGGCCCGATCCCCCAGGCGCTCCCGCAGGATCCTTAGCGCCTGCATGACGTACGGGGTGCCCTCGCCGGCTGGGCGAAGCTCAAGCCGCGCGACGTCATCCCGGGTGCGGATCGGCGCCGGGATGACCGGACCTACCCCGGGCCGGATTTCGAACGGCACGCCGAGGCTGGCCAGTGGCAGCATGATGTCCGCAAACAGGACGGCGGCGTCCACGCCGAGGATATCCACCGGAAGGAGCGTGGCGTCCGCTGCAAGTTCCGGCGTCGTGGCCATCTCCATGAACGAATGCTGTTGCCGCATCGCGCGGTACTCGGGCAAGCAGCGTCCAGCCTGCCGCATGAACCAGACCGGCGTGCAGTCCACAGGCTGGCGGCCGGCAGCAGCGAGAAATCGTTCTCGCCCTGTCATCCGATTACCCGGGATTGCGGCGCTCCCTGGCTGGGAGGTCACGCTTCCCATTCGCTGCGCACATCGATGCTGCGAACGGCGCTCGCGTGCCCTTCGCGGAGCCAGCGCACCGCGTCCTTGGCGTGGTACGTGATAACCCGGTCGGCTCCGGCGCGCTTGATCGAGGTGAGGGTCTCAAGCGCGGCACGCCGTTCATCGAGCCAACCCAACTGTGCGGCTGCCTTGATCATGGCGTACTCACCTGACACGTTGTAGGCGAAGATGGGGATATCGAACGTGTCACGGGCCATACGAATCACATCGAGGTAGGCCAGTCCTGGCTTCACGATGACCATATCCGCCCCTTCGTCGAGATCAATAGCGATCTCGCGCATCGCCTCGCGGGCGTTGGCAGGGTCCATCTGGTGCGAACGGCGATCGCCAAAGGCTGGCATGCTTGCCGCCGCCTCACGAAATGGTCCATAGAACGCGGACGCGTACTTGACGGCGTACGACATGATCGGCAGATTCAGGTAGCCAGCGGCATCAAGCGCCGCCCGGATCGCCTGGACGCGGCCATCCATCATGTCGGATGGCGCGATGACATCGGCCCCTGCCTCGGCATGGCTCAGGGCGACGCGCACCAACAACTCCACCGTGCGGTCGTTGTCGACGTTGCAGCCGTCGAGAATTCCACAGTGGCCGTGGTCGGTGTACTCGCAGGCACAAACATCGCCAATCACGACCATGTCTGGCGTTTCCGCCTTGATCACCCGTATGGCCTGCTGCACGATCCCGTCAGGATCGAATGCGCCGCTTGCCAGGCTGTCCTTCTCTTCCGGAATCCCAAACAGCAGAACCCCGCCAATGCCAAGTTCAGCCAGTTCGTTGAGTTCGCGCGGGAGCTTATCCACTGACAATTGAAACTGGCCAGGCATTGACACGATTTCACGTCGCACGCCAAAACCGTGGGTTACAAAGAGCGGCAACACGAAATCGTCTGGCATCAGGCGCGTTTCACGCACCAGCGTGCGCAGCGATTCCGACCCGCGCAAGCGGCGGGTCCGGCGGACACCTGCCATCTGGGCGGTCACAAGGCCGCTGCTGGATTCGCTCATCGACCGGTGATCCTTTCACTCAGGCGAGTACGGTCATCAATATGAGTCAAGGACAATTGCGCGGGTTCCCGGCTGTTCCAGTAATCGACCACGGCCTCCACCACGTGAGGTGCGCCCGGGTGTGTGCTTACCATCGCGACTGCCAGCCCTGCCTCACGCACGGCCGCAGCCGTCACCGGTCCAGCACATACGGCCGGAATCCGCTCGATCAAGTTGCGCTCCTGGCCAAGCATCGCCTGCAAGGCGGTCACGCTGCTAGGCGAGGAGAACACGATGACATCGATCGAACCAGCGCGCAGTCGAGCCATGACACCAGCTTCAATCTCTGTTTCGGGAAGAGTGCAGTACGCGTCGACCACTGTGACATCAACGCCCGCTTCACAGAGGGCAGTGGGCACGAGTTCACGGCCAAGAGCTGACCGCGGGTAAAGCACGGATTCTCCCGCCTGCAGCCGGGGGAGCAGTGCGGCCACCAAGCCGTCTGCCGTGGGTTCCTCAGCAACGACCGCCACGTCCAAGCCGAGGTCGCGGGCGGCTCGGGCGGTCGCATCACCAACAGCGGCCGCGCGAATGGCCCGCACGCATTCGTCCCGGGCACCGAGATCGGTGGCCGCGCTCGCTACCGCTTCAACGGCGTTTGCGCTTGTGAAGATCACCCAGGTGAACGCGCCGGCTGCCAGCGCGCGCAGCGCGGCGTCCAGCGGGGCGCGGTCCGTGGGTGGCTCAATGCGGATTGTCGGCAGCGCGAGCGGCGTCGCGCCCCGCTCGCTGAGCGACTCAATCAACTGGCGCGACTGACGCCTGGGACGGGTCACGGCCACGTTCACGCCCGCGAGATCATGGCGTGGCACGGGCGATCCGGGCCACAGGGTCCGCCGGACTCCGCTTACCTCTGCCTGCATTTCTTGCGCTACCGCAGCCGCCTGCTCGGTGGCGTCGGACGAGCCAAGCAGCACGTGTCGTTGCGCAACCCGGCTGCCCTCGTCATTCTCCACAAAGGCAACAAGCCTCAGGCCATGCTCACCGCGCTCGACGTGGGCGCCGACCGGCATCGTGCACCCGGCGCCGATCGCTGCGAGAAAAGCTCGCTCTGCCTGGACCGCCTCCGCGACCGCGGCATCATCGAGACTCGCTATCGTATCGCGGCACTCCGATTGAGACGACGTCTGAATCGCGAGCGCACCCTGGCCCGGAGCCGGAACCAGCGCGTCGATAGCGAAATACTCGGTTATGCTGGAACGCCAGCCCATCCGCGATAGACCGGCGGCCGCAAGCACGATGGCATCGTATTCCGGCTGCATCGCCTTGCGAAGCCGCGTATCAATGTTGCCGCGCAGGCTGACGATCTGTGCGTCGGGCCGCAGCCAGCGGATTTGCGCCTCCCGCCGCCGTGATGATGTGCCGATCACCGGGCGAGGCGGCAACTCGGCCAAGCCAACCCCGTGGCGCGATACCAGGACATCGCGAGGATCCTCGCGTTCAGGAAACGCGACAATCGGCAGTTCGCTGGATATCTGCGAGGGAAGATCCTTTGCCGAGTGAACTGCGGCATCGATGTGACCGTGCGCCAGCTCACGTTCCAGTGCGTTGGTGAACACCCCGCGGCCACCGATATCGGTCAGGGGGGAGACTTTGTCGATGTCTCCCTGGGTGGCCACGATGACCGTCTCGGTTCTCACGCTGGGGTGACAGACAGCCAGGCGTCGCTCGACGGCGGTTACCTGTGCCAGCGCCAGCGCACTCCCGCGAGTGCCGATCTTGATAGGTGGACTTGGGTTACGTTGCCGAGGCGTCATTCGTCAGGTAGTCCGAACCGAACGGCAATTCGAGTCACCAGGGCCTTTCCATTGCAAACCGCTGCGCTCATGCAAAGATTGACGCCTCTAAACCTGTGTGAATCTTGCTAATCTGTGCAAACCTCGCACATTGTTCGATTTTAGGTAACGCTCGTTGAAGGTGTCAAGCCATCGTTGTGCCAATCGCCTGACAATGAAACGAGGTCCGGCAATTGCCGGACCTCGTCCTGCTTGTCTCAAAAGCCGAACTAGAACTTCAGCCGCCTCCGCCAACTTAGGGACCCACAGGCTGCGGAGAGAACGCCCGCCGCGAACGCTGCAAGCGGAATGGTGTCTTCGATGCCAGCGCCAGTGTTGGGAAGCTGAATCGGCAGATTGCCGGTGCTTTCGGGAGCCGGCTGCACCTCAGCCGCCAATTCAACCGGGGCCGCCACCGGTTCCGTCCAGTCCGTGCCCTCCTCGGCGTACGCGTCGTACGTCCCGGTGTCCTCAGGTACCCACTCTCCGCTGTCGGGAGCAGCCTCTGCGACTTCGTCACTCGTGCGTTCAGACCGATCTTTCCGGTCTCGCGTCCGCTCTTCCCGATCGAGCGTGCGCACTTCGTTGTTTGCGCCGGCGCCGTTGTTCGACGCCGAATTGCCGTTGGCCTGGGAGATGTTGACGTTGTCGGCGCCAGCCGCGCTGTGGCTGCTGTCGACTCCGTTGTTCTGGATCACAATCCCGTCCTGGGCGGATGCGGTCAGGGCGCTGCCGCCGAGCAAAGCTCCGGCCAGGGCAGCGGTGACGAGAATCTTGCGCACGGAAACCTTCCCTTCTCAGCAGTGCGAAGTGCAGTGCTCCCGGGCGGGACTCCCGTATCCCGCGGCGCAGCACATGCCATTTCTTCTGACTACATCAACGTTCCGTGCGGCTCCGCGGATTCGTCCTTCATTCCCATCGCCCAACATCAGGACCGAAGGTGGCGGCAAACAGGCTGCCGCGATCAATCACTCATGACCGGAGACAGCGACGATCCCGGTACAGGCGCCACTCCCAGCATGCCCCGGGATGCTCAAGCTGTGGACACACGGAAACGCGCAACCATGACTGTTCGTTCACCGTACCGTGTAGAATCGCAAGTGGGCAGCCCGCCAATGCCAGGACAACGAGGATGCAAGGCGGCTCCCGGGGGAAGGGACATGACCCAGCACGAATCTGACATGTCTCCCGCCAATCAGCGGGACACGACAGCGCTCCGGCGCGTCGCGAATCTCGCCGCCCATCTGGTGGGTGGAGCGGGGTTGGCATTTGGCGCAGTCAACACACTGGCGAAGCGCCGCAAGAACAACTCCGATCGTGACTCAAACGACGGTCGCGAAGCTCGGCGGGAAGAGCGCCGCGACGCACGACGTGCTGAACGTGAAGACGATGAGAAAGCTGACAAGC
>JALYWD010000350.1 GCA_030852885.1 Chloroflexota bacterium
GGCCTCTCTGTGAACTGGAAGACGCTACGGCTTCGGCCGTGAGTCGCCGCTCTGGCGCTCGTAGCTGAAGGCGTGCATCGCTTCCGCCGCAATTGAAGCCACGCAGCACCCCTTCGTGCACGTCCCCTCAACACCGCAATCATCATCGACATCACAGCAAGCCTGGTCTGCCTTGCAGCAGGATCCGCGCGAGAAGTGGCCTGTTGGTGGGCAGCACTTCGGCGTTGCCGGCGGACACCAGCCGCCACCTTCGTCGGAAGAGCAGCAAGTCTCCGTCGCCACCAGGCACAGGCCACCCGGATTCTGGGTGGTCGGCGGGCAGCATTGGGGTCGGCCTGGCGGGCACGCGCCGCCGCCCTGCTCGCTGAGGCAACAGACCCCTCCCGTGGGCCCGCACGATCCGCCCGGGTCCTGTGTGGTGGCCGGACAGCAGAGCGTCTTGTTTCCGCTGCAGCAGACATCGTTGTTGACACAAGCGCCGCTCACGCAGGCCCGGTTGCGGCTGCAACGTGGGGAGCAGCGCTGCTTTCTGCGTCGCTTGCGTCGCCGCCGGTGGTTCCGCGTGGCTGCCTTGGTCTCGTCCGCCGCCAACGCCAGTTCGGACGTGGCCAACAGTCCGGTGGTCAGACGGAGAAGGAAGGTCCGCCGCGAGTTGTCGGAGACGGCGCACTTCAACGCACTGGCGAAACGGTCGGCGTCCAAAGTGGCAACTCCAGATGTGTCAGCGGTGAACCGTCACACTATTGCAGAAGATGCCCCGGATGAAAAGCGGTCCGGGCTATTCCTCACCCATGCGGTGGGCAGTTTCCACGTCGTCGACCTCGGTGATCGCCTCGGGGTTGACCGAGACGTGCAGTTCGCCGTTGCTGACGCCCTTGATGGAGTGCACGGGCACGTCCAGGTCGTCGTGCTTGCCTTCCTGGCCGACCAGGATGTAGTGCGGGTGGACTTCGCGGACGTAGCCAAGCAGCCCGCCGCTGTAGCCGCGCACCGGCATGCCGATCGGGATTTCACTCGTGTTGTGGGGGTCGTAGCTCATAGCTCTGCTCCTCTCATCACGGATAACTCGCGGCATCATAGCCAGCAGAGGAGGCGTCGCGTCAGCGCCGGCGCACCGAGATTGCGGCTTCCGGAAATTGCGCCTGCAGTTTCTGCACCATCTCCGAGATGGTCGCGTCTTCGGTTTCGCTGTTCCAGGAAACGACGGCGCGCTGCCGATGACCCGGGCGTGGCTGACTATCCGCTGCTCCGGTATGCCGGCGTGGCCAGGGAACGGCGCGTCGCAAATCCCACTGCATGAGGACATCGGGCGTCTGGTGCAGATTGGCGATTCCCGCCAGCGCCAGATTGATGCGGTCCTTCGCCTCGTGAGCCGGGTGGGCGATGTTGCTCACGATAACGGCGTAGTCAAAGTCCCCGGTACGCGAGAAGTTCTCGAATGGCTCGGTGAAGAGCAGGCCGTTTGGCGCCATCGCGAGATGGCCATCGTCCATGCGGAGCACGATGTGCCGCACGTGGATATCTACAACCTCGCCGGTAAGGTCCCTGATCCTGATGCGGTCGCCGATCTCGAAGGGCCGCTCCAGGATGATGACGACTCCGCCTGCGACGCTCTTCAACACATCCTGCAGGCCGAGGGCAATCGCCAGCGTGCTCAGCCCGATCCCGGCAGCGATGGCGGACCAGGTCGCGCCCCAGAGCCCGAGGATGGCGGTGCAGGCGCCGATGCCTATGAAAACCGAGATGGCATTGAGCGCCAGCGTCTGGCCAACAACTGGCAATTCACGGAACGTGGCGCGGCGCTGGATAAAGCCCCGCACCATGCGGGACATCATGATCGCCATGCTGACGACAACGACCGCAATGGCCATGTTGCGGACCACGTAGCCCACCTGGAGGGCGGTTTCCTGCATCATGGCGGCGAATTGTTGGTCCACGCAGTTTCCTGACGGTGCTTGAAGGGTCAGGGAGATTCGCCTGGGGCATGATGGCACACCGATGCCATCGGTGCGCAGCGCTACACGGAACAGCAACGCCCCAGCCAGGGATTGGCCAGGGCATCGACTGATGCGAACAGGATGCCTTCTAGCTGGAAACGGCCTCGATGGCCGTCATGATGACCTCCGTCACGGCGTCCGGCTGCGCGATGAAGAGCACGTGTGAGCCATCGAGTTCCGTGATGGTCGCGCCGGAGCGCTCTGCCATCAGCCGCTCACCGGAGGGGCCAATGGTGACATCGTTTGGCGAAATGATGGCCCACGATGGAAGTGTCTTCCATCCAACCGGCCCAGAGGGCTCGCCGAAGCCGATGGCGCCGCCCGGGCGCTGCGAGACGGCCATGACCGCAGCCTGCTCGGCCGGCAGATCGGCGGCAAAGACCGCGTGGAACTGCGCCGGATCGATATACAGCTCGACACCCGGTTCTTCGCCGGGGCCATTCGGGTACTGGCGTGGCACCAGGGCCGTTCCAAGCAGGCTGTCCGTCGCCTGTTCCGCGAGCGCCTGAATGCTCTCGCCTTCCTCCGGGATAAAGGCACAGACGTACACCAGGCCGACCACGTTTCCCGCCATCGGCGCGGCGTTGCTGATGACCATCCCGCCATAGGAGTGCCCGACCAGCAGCACCGGTCCGGGGATCTGGCTCACCACGCTGGCGATATACGCGGCGTCGCCCGAGACGCTGCGCAGGGGATTCGCTGGCGCCATGACGGCGATCCCGGCGGCCTGCAACCGCTCGACGATGCCAGCCCAGCCGCTGGCGTCGGCAAACGCGCCGTGCACCAGGACGACGGTCAGCGGGGCCTCGGCGGTGGGAGTTGCCTGGGACATGGGTGCTCCTCGAGGTACTGCCTGCGGACGGCTCATGGGCGTGGTCCCCTGTGCGCGGAGGGGCTGAACGGCAACCGCGGCGCTGGCCGCGGCCGCCACTGCGCCGGCGCTGGCAACCTGCAAGAGGCTGCGACGATTCGTCCGGCCGGTTGCCAACTCAGTTTCCGGCGGGTGGGGTTGGGGCACTGAAATCTCCTCTCGCTGTGCGATAGCAGTGGCTGGTACCATGCATTGCCTGCCACCTTTGTAGCCTGAGGCACATGGGCCATGTGCACAAGGTGAGAACTACCTGATTTCGCGCGTGTTGGTTGCCTGCGAGATAGGGAATTCTGCGTAGTCAGGCCAGGCCGTGGCGCACGGCGTAAGTCGCGGCGGCGGTGCGAGAATCCACGCTCAGCTTGTTCAGCAGCCGCGTCACATGTCCCCCAACCGTGCGCGGGCTGATCTGGAGGGTATCGGCAATACGGCGGTCGGACAGTCCCTGGGCCAGCAACCGCAGCACATCCCGCTCGCGCTCGGTGAGGAGAGGGGCGTCCGGGGCCGCTCGTACGGCAGCTTGGCCAGAGAATTCAGTCAGCCACAGTTGGGCCTGTGAGATAGCGCCCTCCAATGTGAGCGGAAGGTCAGGGCTTTCCGGCGATCCCGCTGCGTAGAGCGCATCTGGAGGGAGCGGGCGCGCTGCGCCCGCGGTGTGCGCGCGGATGTGGACGACTCCGCAGCGCACCAATACGCCGGATGCGGCAGCCACCAGGTGCGCGGCCTCTGCTGGCCGGTGACTGCGCTGGAGCCAGAGCGCGGCGGCGTCCAGTGTGGCGGCGACTTTCCACTGGTCCCGCAGTTCGGCGTAAATGGCCAGCGCTTGCGCCAGGCGCTGTGCTGCTTGTGGCAAATTGCCGCCCATGTCCATGTTGGCGAGATAGGTAAGAGAAAGCGCCAGACTCCAGCGGTCGCCGAGGGTCGCGAAGTGAGCAAGGCTCTCCTCCAGCAGTTGACCAGCCTGGACGGTCCTGCCCTGGTTCAGTGCCACGAAGCCCAGGTTCTGGAGGGCCATTGCCGCCCCGACGGGATGCTGGAGGTCCTGCCAGATCGCCAGTTGGGCGTTGAATGCCGCCTCTGCCTCATCCAGGAGCGCGATGTCTGGAGGCTCCTGCTGCCATGCCTTGCCTACCGATAGATGGCCTAGCACCCGCAATGCGTCCGCCTGCCCCTGGCGTGACTCCAAAGCCTCGAACCGAGCAATGGCGTCGCTGGCCAACCGTGCCCCGGCATCGAAGTCTCCCTGCCAGTAGTGGATCCAGGCCAGCGCGACCAGGCCACTCGCGGTTTCTGCTGCTGGAGCGAGTTGCAACGAATTCGCGGCAAGCGAGCGCTCCAGCCAGGTCCGCCCTTCACCCAGGTAGCCGCGAATCGGCCAGAAGCGCAGGAGCGCGGCACAAAGCCGCAGCGCCGTGCTCGGGTCATGCTCCACTGCCCATCTCAGAGCCGTGCGCAAGTTCGGTTGATCCCGTTCCAGCACATCCAGCCAGGACCCTTGGGCAGCGCCGTAGAGCTCGGGAGCAGCCGCTTCCGCACCCGCCAGGGTGATCGCGGCATGGGTGGCCTCCAACTGCGCTCCCTCGTTCAGCGCTTGCAGCCGTTCCCATCCAAACTCCCGCACGGTCTCGAACATGGCGTAGCGAGGGTGCCAGGCAGAATCAGGAACTGGCTGCACCAGACTGTGCTCGACCAGGGAGGTCAACGCATCGGCAACCGAGACCTGGTCCGCAATGCCGATTGCAGAACCAAGTCGTTCCGCGGCAGGGAGGGAAAACCCGCCCCGGAAGACCGAAAGCGCCCGGAAGAACTGCTGAGCATGTGGACCCAGCAGGTCATAGCTCCAGGCGATGGTATCCCGCATCGTTTGCTGTCGAGGCGGGAGATCGCGGGCACCGCCCGTAAGTAGCGGTAGTCGCTGCTCCAGTCGTTCCAGGAGGGCCGCCGGTGGCAGTACCGCCGTCCGTGCGGCTGCCAGCTCGATGGCGAGTGGCAGCCCATCCAGGAGGCTGACGATCTGTGCCGATACGGCTACGGTTTCGGTGGTGGGGACGTCAGTGGCACGCGCTGGCATGCGCTGCAGGAAGAGCTGGACCGCTGGCGAGTCGGTGGGATCACTGTTGCCAGTGGGCAGTGGCAATGGGGCTACCGCGTACTCGCGTTCCATGGACACACGAAGACGAACGCGGCTGGTAACGAGGGCCGTGACGCCAGGTGAATCGTGCAACAAACGAGCAAGCCGCGCACTGGCCTCGACGACATGCTCGAAGTTATCCAGAACGAGCAGCAGGCGTTTGCCCGCGAGATGATGAGAGATGCGGTTCAGTGCTGGCTCATCGCCCATGACGTGCAGATCGAGTGCCCTGGCGATGGCGACGCAGACCAGGCTGTCGCTGACGATCCGCGCGAGCGGAACAAAGACGACACCATCAGCGAAGGCATTTCTGGCGGCATGGGCCGCGGCCAGTGCCAATCGTGTCTTGCCAACACCACCCGGGCCTGTGAGTGTGACAAGCTGGGCATGTGGCTCCCGCACCAGCGTCGCAATATCCGCAATCTCGCTGCCCCGGCCGACGAGTGGGGTGTTGGGAACCTCTATCCAGCCAGCCGGCAAAAAGACCGGCTCAGAAGAGGTCTCCTGCAGCCGCAGATTCAGGCTTGATTTGGCCAAGGGGCGGCTGCTCATAGTGTGCCGTCGATAACTCTTCGAACGTTCCAGTGTCCGGATTCATCGTACGACATGTCAGGTATCGCTGAGTGAGAACGGCCGCCCAATGCCGGCGATGTGCATTCTCCGTGTCTGTCGTGCTCATGCGCCTGTTATCCTGATCCCGAAACTGGTTGCGTGCGGTGATTTCTCCTCATCTGCAACTCCCGTAGCACACCCGGTTCAGGAGACGCTGATGGACCACAGCACATTCGACGCACTGGCACGTTCGCTCGCTTCGCGACGCGTTGCACTCGGAGGTGGCTTGGCGCTCCTGGCCGGATTCGCTGTGGACGGGCAGGAAGCAGCAGCCAGATGCAAATCCGCTGGGGCGAAGTGCGGGCGCCGCAAGAAGTGTTGCGCTGGCGCGCGGTGCCGGCGGAAGCGCTGCCGGTGCAAGCGTGGCTCCCCGTTGTGGGCAGGGGTGTGCTGCAAGAACCGCTTCGCGCTCGCGAATGGCATGGGCCTTGAGCCACTGCCCGGCACGGATTTCTGCTGCTCCGCCGCTGGCGTTTGTAGCCAGGACGCTGACCCCGCCCATGATGACTGCTGCCAGGAGAACGAGACCTGCCTGAATGGCAGGTGCTGCTGCGATGGGTGCCGGGGGACGGTGATCTGCGGCGGGGTGTGCTGTGGCAGCGCCTCTTGCTGCAACGGGGCGTGCTGCCCCAGTGGCCAGATCTGCGCTGAAACAGCGCCTGGCGTTCGATCCTGCGTCTCGGCGGCGGAGCGGGAGTGCGACGAGTGCTACCCAGGTGAAACCTGCTGGGACGGAATCTGCTGCACGAACGGGCGCATGTGCCTGGTGACGGTCGGTGACGAATCCGATGTCCCGATTTGCTGTGCGGCGAACGAATATTGCGACCAGGCCCTCGGGACCTGTTGCAGTAACGGCAATATTTGCACCACAGGCAAGAAGGTGCGCATCCGCGTGTAGTTGGCAGGCCTCACGCGAATAGTCCCTGTTCGTTAGCAGCGACTGCAAACGTACCCGACCGTGCTCATCGGTACGCAACCGGGGCCAGTAATGGGCAGGTAATGGCTTCGCCGTACGCTCTTGATGTGGCACTTGCTCTGCAGTGGTTGCCACCATTCTCCGGTCACTGCTGAACCGACGGGGAGTACAAGCGATGAATACTTTCGCGTTCGACGAGCTTGCGCAGTTGGTAGCTACGAGGCGGCTGGCACTCCGAGGGGGCGCGACGCTCCTCCTGGGTGTGTCCCAGATCTCTCAGGATGCAGAAGCCAAATGCAAGCGTCCGGGCGCGAAATGCCGCCGCAACGGTAACTGCTGCGCTAGGTCGCGCTGCAAGCGAAAGCGCTGCCGGTGCAAAGGCGGAAACGAGAAGTGGGCAGGCGTTTGCTGCAAGCATCGCTTCGCGCTCCAGGATGACGCATTGGGACCGGGGGACCCGCACATCCCTGGCACAGAGTTCTGCTGCCCTGGCGCGGACATTTGTCCGCGCGACGATAACCCGGCCAATGACGACTGTTGCCAGGAAAACGAAACCTGCCTCAATGGCGAGTGTTGTTGCGACGGATGCCGGGGAACGGTCATTTGCGGCGGGGT
>JALYWD010000358.1 GCA_030852885.1 Chloroflexota bacterium
GCTTGTCACTTTCTGGATCTGCTCCGCTACCTGGCCGACGCGAGAATTTCTGACCTTGCCGTTCGCGTTATGCGAGATCGCATGCCGGACTCTGTGAACATCCAACTGGCGTTTTCTGATGGTTCGATCGGTACGATTCACTATCTTGCCAACGGCAGTAGGGCCTTTCCAAAGGAACGTCTTGAAGTTTTCGCGTCCGGAGGCGTATTGCAGTTGGATAACTTCCGCCGACTAAGAGGCTTCGGATGGAAGAAGTTTAGTTCGATGTCTCTGTGGCGCCAGGACAAGGGGCAGAAGGCTTGCGCCGCAGCCTTCCTGACGGCGGTTGCGCATGGACAACCTTCGCCAATCCCACTTCCAGAATTGCTGGAAGTTTCTGAGGCAAGCATCTACGCGCAGGAGTTGGCGAAGTGACTGCGCCCCACATGATGGTGGATATCATTGCGGGGGCGCGTCCCAATTTCATGAAGATTGCCCCGATTATTCGGGCCTTCGAGAAAGTGCGTGGGCGTGGTAGTCGTCTCACGTATCGCCTCGTTCATACGGGGCAGCACTACGACAGTCGCATGTCGGGCGATTTCTTTGAGCAACTGGGAATTCCCGAGCCACATGTGAATCTCGCCGTGGGATCGGGGACGCAAGCCGAGCAGACGGGTGCAATCATGACTCGTTATGAGGCACTGCTGCTCAAGGAGCGAAGCGCTGCCTGCCTTGTGGTTGGTGATGTGACCTCCACCATGGCTTGTGCCATAGCCGCGCAAAAGCTTCTGGTGCCCGTCGGCCATGTGGAAGGTGGGATTCGCTCTGGCGACTGGACCATGCCAGAGGAAATCAATCGGCTTGTTACCGACGCAGTTAGCAACTGGTTCTTTACGACGAGTGAGGTGGCCAACGCAAACTTGAGGCATTCCGGTGTGGGGGAGGACCGAATCTTCTTCGTCGGCAACACCATGATTGACACGCTGCTTTCGAATATGGATCGGCTCCGGCCGCCCTCATTCTGGAGTGAGCGGGGGCTGAAAGAACGCAACTATCTGGTTGCAACTCTGCATCGGCCTGCAAATGTGGATCAGCCCCACACATTGGCTCGGATTCTCTCGGTTATTGCGGAAGAGGCTGCTGGTGTGCCGGTGGTGTTCCCGGTGCATCCCCGTACCGCCAAGACAATTGCCGCAATGGGTGACCCCATTAGAGACCTGGTGCTGGTTGATCCCCAGCCCTACCTTGAGTTCAACTTTCTTGTTCGACATTCCCTTGGTGTCATTACCGACTCTGGTGGCGTTACAGAAGAGACTACAGTGATGGGCGTGCCGTGCATGACAGCGCGAGACACAACAGAACGCCCTGAGACCGTGACCATTGGAACCAATGAACTCGTCGGGACAGATCCTGAAGCGCTGCGTCCTGCCTTGAAGAGGCTGCTGGCTGGGCAGTGGAAGCGGGGCGGGATTCCCGAATTGTGGGACGGGCGTGCGGGCGGGCGGATTGTCGAGCATCTGGACCGACTGCTCCTGCGATGACCTCCATAGGAACTTACTGGCGCACAGTCAGGCATCTCAAGATTCGGCAGATCGCCGGCCGGGCGTCATTCCGCCTTGGCGCGAGGAAGCCATCTGAGAGAAGGGCGCCCTTCCTGAGAGATTCCGTCGACAAATGGGTGCTGCCCGCAAGACGCCGTCAGATCCTCATCGCGCCGGAGAGATTCAGGCTGTTGAACCGGGAGCGTGCTCTGGATGAGGGCGGGTGGGATCCTCCCGATGAGGAAAAGCTCTGGCGCTACAATCTGCATTATTTTGATGATTTGAACGCGTTCAATGCTGAAGAGCGGCGCGGGTGGCATGTTGCCCTGATCGAGCGCTGGATTATTGAAAATCCACCCGTTGAAGGGGTTGGTTGGGAGCCCTACCCAACCTCACTTCGAATCGTGAACTGGGTCAAGTGGGCGCTTGGCGGTGGGCCTCTCCAGCCGGCCACGATCGAGAGCCTGGCAGTACAAGCCAGGTGGTTGATGCGTCGCGTCGAGTGGCATTTGCTTGGAAACCATCTATTCGCGAATGCGAAAGCGTTGTTCTTTGCAGGCCTGTTCTTTCGCGGGCCGGAAGCTGATCGATGGCGGAATAGAGCCATTTCAATTTTTCGCCGGCAATTGGACGAGCAGATTCTGGGCGATGGTGGCCAGTTCGAACTGACGCCGATGTACCATCTTCTTGCTTTCGAGGATGTTCTTGATCTGCTGGCATGTATCCGGTGCTTCGGGGCTCAGGACAGAAATGTCGCTTGGCTTGATGACCAGCTGCGCAGCAAGGGCACACGCATGTGGGCATGGGCTCAGACGATGCGTTATCGCGATGGTAGCCTGCCCCGATTCAATGACTGCTCAGAGGGTGTTTCTCCTGCTCTTCATGAATTGGCACGTGTCGCAAATGCACTGGCTCTGGTATCGCCTGCGGAGCCCGGTGCTCCCGTCCTGCATCTGGCAGAAAGCGGATACGTTCGTCTGGATTGGAGCGGTGCGATGGCCTTCCTCGATGTGGCGCGCATTGGTCCAGACTATCTTCCTGGACACGCCCATGCTGATTCCTTGTCCTTCGAATTGGCAATCGGCGACGATCAGGTAGTCGTAAATCGGGGAACGTCGTGTTACGGACTGTCAGTGCGGCGCCACTACGAACGCAGCACAGCTGCCCACAGCACAGTTGAAGTTTTCAACCAAAGTTCCTCCGAGATGTGGAGCGGCTTCCGAGTGGGTCGCCGAGCGCGGCCGTCTGGTCTGCAGGTTACGCAGTCGAGTGTGACCTGCTCTCACGACGGGTACCGGTTCCTGCCGGGGAGCCCGAGGCACGAGAGGTGCTGGACGATGCTCGATCACGGCCTTCGAATCGATGACTCTGTCAGCGGTGGCCTCGATGCAATTGCCCGGTACCATCTGAACCTCGACGTCCACGCGAGTGAGATATCCCCTGGTACTTGGTCGATAAGGCGTGCAGATAGAGAAGTTGCACGGGTAGCCTTCCGCGCCGCCTGGGTGCGAAAAGTGACTGGAGAGCAGGCGGTCGAGTTCGGGAGCCTGGTGCCAGCACAGACGCTTGAGATAGGTTTGAAAGGCGGGCAGGCATCGGCGTGCTGGAGTTGGTAGGGACATGCGGATCCTGTTTCTGACGGACAATTTCCCACCGGAGGTCAATGCACCCGCGAGTCGAACTCACGAACACTGTCGCAATTGGGTGAAGGCTGGACATCAGGTTACCGTGGTTACCTGTGCTCCAAATTTCCCGGGTGGCAAAGTCTTTCCTGGCTATCGCAATGCGCTCATGTCGAGAGAGAATATTGATGGAATCCACGTTGTTCGCGTGTGGAGCTACATCACGGCGAATCAGGGATTCGTGCGGCGGGTGCTGGACTATGCGAGTTACATGGCGAGTGCAGTCATTGTGGCTCCGTTTCTGGGACGTGGAGATGTGGTCGTGGCGACCTCTCCCCAGTTCTTCACGGCATGTGCGGGCTGGGTAGTCAGCACGATTACCCGCCGACCTTTCGTTTTCGAACTGCGAGATATCTGGCCAGAGTCGATCAAGGCGGTTGGAGCGATGCAGGATTCATTTGCGATCCGGTTCCTGGAGCGGATTGAGATGTTCTTGTATCGAAGGGCGGACCGGATCGTCTCAGTCACCCATTCTTTCCGGCGTACGCTGGCTTCGCGAGGCGTAGATGAGGGAAAGATCGATGTCGTCACGAACGGTGTTGACCTTTCGCGTTTTTCTCCGCGCTCCAGGGACTCGGAGCTTGAGCGCCAATTCAACCTCTCTGGTTGCTTCGTCGCGGGATACATTGGAACTCACGGAATGGCGCATGGTCTGGATACGCTCCTGGAGGCGGCGGAGCTACTGCGAGACCAAAGCATGGGTGCGCAGATCCGCATCCTTTTTCTCGGAGACGGGGCTGAAAAGTCAGCGTTGAGGGCACGCGCGTCGGAAAGAAATCTCCGGAATGTCCTGTTCATCGATTCAGTGCCTAAGGGGGAGGTGGTCCGCTGGTGGTCACTACTCGATATTTCAATTATCCATCTGAAGAAGACTGAATTGTTCAGCACGGTGATTCCATCAAAGCTGTTCGAATGCATGGGAATGGGAATTCCCGTGTTGCATGGGGTAGAGGGCGAATCGGCAGAAATTGTCCGGCGGGAAAACATTGGCCGAACGTTCGAACCAGAGAATGCTCGTGAAATGGCCGACCTGCTGATGGAGTCAGCGGGGAATGCCGCATTGCGCGCCGAATGGCGTTCGAACTGTATCGCCGCCGCGCGCAAATACGATCGAACTGCACTCGCTTCGCTGATGCTGGAGACCCTTGGTAGGGTTGCCGTACGTCCGTCCAAGTGAGTCAGCTTTGTCCGAGGTACCGACAGCAGGTTGATGCGGCGCAGTTCGGCAGGCTGGTGGACATCAACCAGTACACTTCGTAGACTGGTTAGCTAATAGGTGGGGGCTCGGCAGTCGCGGGCCATTCTCGCAGAGAGGCGTTCGCAATGTACCTCGATCCCGGTTCAGCCGGTCTATTCATCCAGGCAATTTTTGCAGTACTGGCAGCTGTGTTGGGATTCTTTTCGAGGTCGCGAGCTTGGCTCGCGGTGCTGTGGTCGCGCGCCATTGGCGGCATCACACGAGTCCTTGGTCGCCGGAATTCCTGACATTGAACTCTGGTGGGGTGGCTCCCGGCCCTGCGGCGGGCTCGTTCAGAGATCCCCAAGGCCGGGTGGTGGAATACGGGCAGAACGTGTATCGCACGTTGATTCGGCCATTGGCCTCCTTTCCTGCAACATGGGCAGAGGATGGTCCTCTTGCGCCGTTGGTTGCAGCCGGAAAGCTGTGGCCTGCGGTTCCATTGAGTAGGGAAGTGGTCCCTGCTCCGGTTCGCGATCTCTTTCCTCAAGCCGTGGGATTTCTCCAGCATCCCAGGCTGACTCCCATAACCTATCCGTTCGAGTGGCCGTTCGAGTTGCTGAAGCGGGCGGCGCTGCTGCATATCGAGGTGCATCGCCACGCATTGAGGTGCGGACTTAGCTTGAGTGACGGGTCGGCCTACAACGTTCAGTTTCTGGGTGCCCGTCCAGTTTTTATTGATGCGTTGGCATTTGTGCCGCAGGAAGACGGGAAGCCGTGGGCGGGATACTCGCAGTTCTGCGAATCCTTCCTGAATCCACTGCTCCTGTCCTCGGGCGGGTGCACATCTGTCAACGACATCTACCGGGGCCGAATGTCAGGTATTAGCACACGAGAGACTTCCCGGCAGCTTGGGTGGTGGGGCGCTCTGAGGGCCCGCGCGCTGGTTCACGTCACGATTGGTTCGATGGCGGAGGCGGCATCCACTCGAGACCATGTTGACGGACGGACAGGCTTCACGCGTGCGGGCCTTGAGTTGCTCCTCAGGAGTCTCCAAAGGACCATAGAGAGACTTGAGTATCCTCGGGATGCCAGAGATTGGTCGGGCTACGAAACCAACAACACCTACTCTGAGGCGGAGAGGCACGCGAAGATCATGGCGGTGCAGGAATTCGTCGCGCGTGTCCGCCCCGCGCTGCTCCTGGACGCTGGCTGCAACGCCGGTGAGTATTCTGAACTAGCACTAAGTTCCGGCGCAGGATATGTGATCGGATTGGAGAGGGATGGTGGCGCGGCAAACCAGGCGGTGCATCGCGCGGTGCGGCTTGAGAAGCCATTTCTTCCATTGCAGGTGGATTTGAAAAACCCGACTCCATCACAAGGCTGGAATCTCTCCGAACGTGTTTCATTCCAGGAACGAGTGAAGCCGGATGCGATTCTCTGTCTGGCGCTTGTTCATCACCTCGTTCTGGGTGAAGGTGTTCCCCTCGATGTCGTATTGCCGTCCATTCTGGGTCTCGCACCACGCGGCGTGATTGAATTTGTGCCGTTGGAAGACCCAATGGCCCGCCGCATTGCAGGACCGGCCGATCGAATGAGGCATCCATACTGCCATTCGTTTTTTATTGCCGAACTTGAAAAGCATGCGGAAGTGGTGAAGCAGACTCCGCTCACGGCGAGCGGGCGCGTTCTTGTTGAATATGCGAGATCGAGATGACCGACCGGCGAATCAGGATTGCAGCGATCTGGACGATTTCCTGCTGGCCTGCGTTGAATTTCATTACTACCAACTGGCCGGAAGTGCTGAGGGGCGGATTTTCGAGCATTGCGGGCGTGCTCTTTATCGCGCTGATGCTGGGTGCAGTTGGACATCTGTTGTTTGTGGTGGCATGGCGTTTCTGGCGGCAAGACATCACCCTTCCATGGGTCGTCCTGATCAGTCTGTTTTTTGGCTATCTTGTGGTGCGCAATGCCTTCATGTTCGTGTTTACGGCGCTCAGCATTGAGGTTCCACCAAGTGCTGGCTGGTTTGTTGTTGCGATAGCGGCAACGGTCCTCGCGTGGTGGTGGCGAGGAAGTGTCCGGCTCCAGCGCGCCGCCGTCATGTTTTCGATTGCGGGGGGAGTGCTGGCCTCCGCCACGTTCTTGGTTGCAGCAGTCGGAGCTGAGCATCCCGGCCGGGCGTCTGACGTTGGGTCAGCCTCGACGGTCGGGCGCACGGTGGGCGCGGGGTCAATTGATGGTCCGAACGTCTACTACATCATCCTTGATGGCTACACCGGTGGGCGCGCCTTGAAGGATGCTCTGGCGTTTGACAATACGCCTTTCATGCAGGGCATGATTTCCCGCGGGTTTCGCGACGTGAGCCGTGAGTATTCCAACTACCTCAGGACCGTGCAGACCCTTGGTGGAATCTTCTCTCTCGACTATCCGGTTACCGAGGATCCGCGTACGTGGAAAGACCCGGGCCGTTTGTATGCGAGGCAGTTTGATGCGGATGGTGCCCCGAACCTCATCTCCAGGCTTCAGGCCCGTGGTTATGCTACGTGGTTTTCCGCAAGCCTTGTCGCTGGGTGTCCAGCCCGACACGTTCGCTGCATTGGTAGCACGGTTGCGGTGGACGGCGTCTACATGGTCCAGGCATTTCTGACCCCTACGCCGTTTGGGCGAGTGCTTGTAAAGCTGGTGAACGCACGACGCAATGCAATTGAGCCGGTAGGAAGACACCTGGGGGATCTGCTGTCCCAGCATCAGCCGATGTTCATCTTTGCCCATCACCTGGCACCCCACCCTCCATTCTCGCTGGACCGGAACTGCAACTCGCGGCACCCGGGGAGGGAGTTTCTCGATGCGTGGCGGGCCATGGACCGGGATGGATATATCGAAGGGCTGTTGTGTGTGAACTCCCAGGTTGAGCGTTTCGTGGACAGTGTCGTGTCTGCCGACCCCGGTGCTCTCATCGTTCTGCAGAGTGACCACGGGTCGGGCTTGCTGATGGACTGGGACTCACCCATGTCGTCCTGGACCCAAGTCTCAGTGCAAGAGCGTGCGTCCTATCTGAATCTGGTCCGCTCACCGCCCGAGTGTGAGCAATGGCTAGACCGCCAACTTGGGCAGATCAATACTGCGCGCTTCGTGATCGCCTGTGCCGAAGGGCGGCCTCCGGAATACCTGGAAGAGCGCACTTACATTTCCACATATGCCCTGGGCCGAGAGCAAGATGTTGTCCGCGAATGGCGACCGCCTGGTCAAGAGCAGACCCGGTGATGCTGCAAACAAGGCGGACGGCACCAGGCTATGCGGAGTGGTTCTGGACAACCGGCCGATTGGGGTCCAGATTTGACTCGTCAACGAAAGGCAGAGAGCTAAGATGTCAATCAATAAATGGGCTCGATCTGCGTGCCTGATTGTTTCTACACGGTTGGATAATATGGCCCCGTGTTCCGGGCGCTGAACTAATAATTAGCAATGCTGCGGACCAAGGGCGTCTCGTCGGTGTAATTCATGCAAGTTGTTCCTGCTTCAATAGCGTCATTTCTTGTGTCCTGCACAATGCTTCTTGCCCTTCGCCCCTTCGCCGAAGTTGTTGGCTTGATCGACAAGCCCGGCGGACGCAAAACTCATCGGGGCGAAGTTCCTGTTGTGGGTGGTATTGCGATGTTTTCTGGTCTTCTGGTTGCTGCGGCTGGCACGCCGGGTCTCGGAGGCGGGGGCGATGTCCTGGTGGTCGCGGCCTTCATGGTCATCCTCGGCGCCCTTGATGATCGTTTCGATTTGCCACCCAATGTGCGTCTGTTCGCGCATTTATCTGCCGCGGTGGCATTGGTATACAGCACCGATTACCTGGTGCGCGACCTTGGCGACCTCCTTGGATTGGGGGATCTCGCATTGAGGGCCCTCGCGTTACCTTTCACAGTCATCTCAGTAGTTGCGCTCATCAATGCGTTCAACATGCTCGACGGACTCGACGGGCTTGCCGGAAGCGCCGGCCTTGTTGCTCTTGCTGGATTTGTCGTCATCGCCTCCGCCAGCGGAGCGTCCCAGAGTACGGTGCTCGTTGCCGGAAGTATGCTAGGCGCAGTGGCGGCCTTCCTGATGTTCAACCTGCCCACTTCCTTGAACCGACCCGTCCGGACGTTCATGGGTGACGCGGGAAGCACCTTGCTGGGTTTTGTTCTCGCTGGACTCGCTTTGACACTCGTCCAGCCGAATACGATGGACCTCGCCCCCGTGTTAGTCCTGTGGCTCATGCCGATTCCCATTTTCGAGCTTTTTAGCAGCACCGCCCGTAGGATCTTGCGCGGGATGTCCCCGGCACAGGCGGATACGGGGCACTTCCACCACCGCCTTGTGAGCGTTGGGCTTTCCGTGCGGGCGATTTGTGCGTTGTATTTTGTTGTGTCGGCTGCAAGTTGCGTATTTGGTGTATGGGCCTTTAGAGCCGGCGTTTCCGAGTCCAAATTATTTATGGGCTTTTGTCTTGAGTTTGTGACGTGGCTTGTATTTGTGCGCTCTGTCCCTCGGTTTGTGGGAACCTTGCCAAGGTGGTTTTGCCGGACCGACGACCTGACCGCAGGGCACTAGGAGACTGGGTGGCTCCTTCGGTCAGGCCACTGACGTGTCGCAGCATTACCGTCCTCCAGTCGCAGGGAGGAAATAGCCGGGGAACATCACGGCTAGCACGATGATTCGATACTCCGCCGGCCTTGCATGACTCTGCTGGTTACAGGAGGCGCGGGCTTCATTGGTTCGGCGCTGGTGCGTTATCTCCTGACGCAGACGGACGCAAAGATCGTGAATCTCGACAAGCTCACCTATGCGGCGAGCCCTGACTCCCTCGCCGACGCCATAGGTGAACCACGCTACGCTTTCGAGCAGGTGGATATTTGCGACCGCCTTGCGCTGGCGCAGGTCTTTGCCAAATACCAGCCCGCCGCCGTGTTACACCTCGCTGCTGAGAGTCATGTTGACCGTTCCATCGACGCCCCCGAAGTCTTCCTTCACACCAACCTGATCGGCACTGGCCTGCTGCTGCAGGCTGCCTTGGAGTATTTCCGCGGCCTCCCGGTCCGCCAGGCAGCGAAGTTTCGATTCCTGCATGTCTCTACGGATGAGGTCTACGGCGATCTGAAGGACACCGGCGCACTCGTCACCGAGGCTGCCCCTTACAATCCAAGCTCCCCTTACTCGGCCACCAAGGCGGGCTCCGACAGCTTGGCTCGCGCCTGGCACCGCACTTACGGCCTGCCGGTCATCGTTACGATCTGCTCGAATAACTACGGCCCCCGCCAGTTCCCAGAGAAGCTAATTCCGCACACAATTCTCTCGGGTCTGTCTGGTAGGCCTCTGCCTGTCTATGGTCAGGGCACCCAGGTGCGCGACTGGCTCTATGTCGAGGATCATGTCCGCGCGCTCCACGAGGTAGTGACGCGCGGCGTGATCGGCGAGACCTACAACATCGGCGGCCACAATGAACAGCGCAATATCGATGTTGTGCGCGCAATCTGCGTGCTCTTGGAGGAGTTCGCGCCGCGCGCCGCGGACGCTGCGCCCTATGAGTCGCTGATCACCTACGTAAAGGATCGTCCGGGTCACGACACGCGCTATGCCGTCGACGCCAGAAAGATCGAGCATGAGCTCGGCTGGGTCCCCTGTGAGACCTTTGCTACCGGGCTCGAAAAGACTGTTCGGTGGTACTTGGAAAACCGTCACTGGTGGCAGCGGGTACTCGATGGTAGCTACCGGCTCGAGCGCCGCGGTGAAGGCAGAAGTGCGACGCCTGATCTTGGTGCAAGACCCGTTTAGTTGGCAGCGCGGGCTTGGCAAGATGATGGCCTTCGTGGAGTAGGGAAGTGCGCCACTAGGGAAGGCGGTGCCGTCCGATGGCGCGCTTCAATTGCGCTGCTACACTCCGACCCATGCCAACCCTAACCGCCTTCAAAGCCTACGACATCCGCGGCCGCATTCCCTCCGAACTCAACGAAGACCTCGCCTACAAAATCGGCCAGGCTACCGCCGCCTTCCTCAAGCCCCGCCGCGTCTGCGTAGGCCGCGACATCCGCCTCTCCTCCGCCCAGCTCTGCACAGCCCTGATCCGCGGCCTCACCGACTCCGGCGTCGACGTCCACGACATCGGCCTCTGCGGCACCGAAGGCGTCTACTTCACCACCTTCGCCAAGGGTTTCGACGGCGGCATCATGGTCACCGCCAGCCACAACCCGCCCGACTACAACGGCATGAAGTTCGTCCGTGAGCAGTCGAAGCCCATCAGCGCCGACACCGGCCTGATGGAGATGGCCCGCCTCATCGAGACCGGCGCGCTGCCGCCGAAAGCCGCCACCCCCGGCAAGGTCTACCCGCTCGACATCAATGCCGAATACGACCGCCACCTGCTGAGCTACATCGACCGCTCGAAGCTCAAGCCCCTGAAGGTCGTGGTTAACGCCGGCAACGGCGGGGCAGGGATGGTCATCGACCGCCTCGAGCCCCACCTGCCGTTCCAGTTCATCAAGATCCACCACGAGCCAGACGGCACCTTCCCGCATGGTGTACCCAACCCCATGCTCGAGGAAAATCGCCAGCCCACCATCGACGCCATCCTCAAGCACAAGGCCGACGTCGGCCTCGCCTGGGATGGCGACTTCGACCGCTGCTTCTTCTTCGACGAGCAGGGGACATTCATTGAAGGTTATTACCTCGTCGGCCTGCTGGCCGAGGTCTTCTTGCGCCGTGAAAAGGGCGCCCGCATCGTCAACGACCCACGCCTGACCTGGAACACCCTCGAACTGGTGAAGCAGTACGGCGGCAAGTCCGTGCTGTCCAAGTCCGGCCACGCCTTCATCAAGCAGGTGATGCGCGAGCACGACGCGGCCTATGGCGGCGAGATGAGCGCCCACCACTACTTCCGCGACTTTGCCTACTGCGACAGCGGCATGATCCCCTGGCTGGTGGTCCTCCAGG
>JALYWD010000367.1 GCA_030852885.1 Chloroflexota bacterium
CTCAAGCAGCAGCCAGGAGCAGCCATCGTGATGTATGGGTGTGGCGAGCTTGCGCGCACGCTGCTGGAACACGATCTCATCGATGAATTCCACTTCTGGGTCTATCCGGTCGTCCGTGGCAGTGGCACGAGGCTCTTCGGGCAGGGCGCGGTAGCGGACCTGCACCTCGTCGAGACCCGGGCCTTCAGCGCGGGTGTCGCCCTGCTCATCTGCCGGCCGGCCTCACGCGCGTAGCGGCAAATATCGACGCCAACCTGGCCCCCGGCGCTGGGTGCTGCCACGCAGGGCGGGGCGCGTCATGGGCCGGCGTGCTCGTGGAGCGCCGGCGGTCAGCACCACACTTGATGAATGGAGAGAAGCGAGATGCGCCGACGAACACTGGTTGCCAGCGCTGTAGCGTCCGGCATTGCTCTGGCCGGCTCACCGCGCGGCCGGGCTCAGGATGCCAACGAGCAGGCGGCCCCAGACACGGGAGGAGACGCCGCTATGACGCCCGCGGCGCAAACTGGCTATGCCCCGGTCAATGGCCTCCAGATGTACTACGAGATCCATGGCAAAGGGGGCGTGCCGCTGGTGCTCATCCACGGCGGCTTCTCGAACATCGAGACCGATTTCAGCAGCGTGTTGCCACTGCTGGCGGCAACCCGGCGGGTGATCGCCCCCGAGCTGCAGGGGCACGGCCGCACTGCGGATATCGACCGGCCGCTCTCCTATGCCCTCATGGGCGGCGACATCGCTGCCCTGCTGGATCACCTTGACGTTGCGCAAGCCGACGTTCTGGGCTTCAGCGTCGGGGCTGGCGTCGCGCTCGAACTCGCGTTGCGACACCCGGGCAAGGTGCGCAAGCTGATCCTGGCGACGGCGTTTACCCAGCCGTCTGGATTTCACCCGGAGGTGTGGGCCAACCTCGAGCAGATGCAGGTTGAAGCCCTGTACGGATCGCCATTCCATCAAGCCTATCTCGAGTTGGCGCCAAACCCGGATGGCTTTGAGGCGTTGTTCGCCAAGAAGCAAGCGATGGACCGTGCCTGGGAGGGCTGGCCGGACGAGACGATCCAGGCGCTGGGGATGCCGGTGCACCTCATCGCTGGCGACGCCGACATCGTGCGGCCGGAACACACGGTCGCCATTTTCCGGCTCGTTGGCGGTGGCGTGGCCGGCGATCTCGGCGGTGCGCCGCCATCGCGGCTGGCCGTGCTGCCAGGCACCGGGCACATCGGCCTGGTGCATCGTGCCGGGTGGCTGGCCGAGATGGTCTCCGAGTTCCTGGACGCGCCGTTGCCGTAGGTGCTTGCGGCCCACAATGCCTCCGCTGGCCTGATCGCTGCCGGGCGTAACCGGTCACCGTTGGCTTGCCCGAGCGGGAGGACGCCTCAGATTCCAGCCAGTCAGATTGGCGCCGCGCAAGTCGGTCTGGGAGAACGTCGCTTCATGGATGTCCACACGGGTGAGGTCGCAGTTGACGAACGAGGTCTTCGTCAGGCATGAACAAGTGAACATCCCTCGAACGTGCAGTCAGCAAGATCCTTGTGATCTAACGTCATCCCGTCAAAGACGTAGTTGCGGTAGTCCCGGCCGCCGGCCAGGTCAGCGAGTTCGTCCCATGGACGCGGTGCAGTCGCCTTGGTCATCATATAGCCCTCAGGCGGGAACAGCTCCCAGGTTTCCCACCCACAAGTATCGTACCTGCGATCCTCACGCCGCCCTCGCCGCGGACCGCGACGCGGTGCGGCAGACGCTCGCACCTTTCGTCCACGCTGGACGGGTGAGACTATGCCCGGCTCCCGCCTGAGGCGGCGCCCGGCGTGCCATGTCGAGAACGGGCGCGTGGCTCCGTCCTTGCAGTGAACGCGGCCACACCGGGCCGCACCGCAACCAGGAGAAGATGATGGCCAAATACCTGTTTCTCAAGCACTACCGTGGCGCGCCGGCGCCGGTCAACAACGTGCCAATGGAGCAGTGGACGCCGGAGGAGTTCGATGCGCACGTGCAGTACATGCGCGA
>JALYWD010000390.1 GCA_030852885.1 Chloroflexota bacterium
CGCCGCTGGACCATCTCGATGCGTTGCTGAATCAGAGCCTGGTTGTGCGGGAGGCGGGACTCGACGGTGAACCGCGCTACCGGCTGCTGGAGACGATCCGCGCCTTTGGCCTGGAGCAGATGACCGCAGAGGAGGCGGCGAGGTTTCGTGACCTGCATGCGTGGTATTTCAGCGACCTGATCCAGTCGCTGCGGCCCCTGGTGGTCACGGAGGCGGCCCGGACACCACTTGAGCGCCTGGCCGCGGATGATGCCAATGTGCGCGCCGCGCTCAACTGGCTGGCGGAGCGTGGCGCGCGCGCCGAGTTCGGCGCGGTGGTGGCCGCGCTCAGCGGCTACTGGCTGGCCTACAGCCTGCTCGCCGAAGCGGATGCCTGGATCACCCGTGCGCTGGCGTGGCGCGAGCAGCTTTCGCTCGCCGATCAGGCTCGCGTCCTGAATGCCCGGGCCATTTTCTCGGGTTTCCTGGGCGACTTCGAGCAGGCTGACCGCGCCTTTGCCGAGGGAATTCCGCTGAGTCGTGCCGCTGGCAACGCGCTCGATATCGCGATGGCCCTCACGTCCTGTGGCGCATTGCACAATGTCCTCGCGCGCTACTCCGAGGCGGAAAGCGTCCTGGAGGAGGGGCGGACGTTTGCCGCCGCCGTCACTGATCTTGCTGAACGCGCCGCGATCATGGGGCGCGCGTTAGCGAACCTGAGCGTGACCGCCCGCTCCCAGGGCGACCTCGCCCGGGCGCGCTCCATGAGCGAGGCGGCCCTGGCGTGTTACCAGGGATTCGGATTCGACCTCGCGGAAACCCGCACGCTGATGGACCTGGCGGACATCGCCAGGTTTGCAGGCGAGCTGACGACCATGGTCGCGCACTATCAGTCCTGCCTGGCACGAACTGGCGAGCGGGGCGACATGCGGCTGGTTGCGGACGCCATGAGCGGCATTGCCGGCGCCTGCACGGAGTGGGGCCAATTGCAGACCGCCGTGCGCCTTTATGGAGCTGCTGAAGCGCTGCGTGAGCGCGTGGGGCTGGGGTTCTCGCTGCCCCGGGATCAGGAGTTGACGGAGCGCAGCGTGACGCAACTCCGTGAGGCTCTGGGGAATCCCGGGTTTGCTGCCGGCCTGGCCGAGGGGCGATCTCTGCCAGTGGCGCATGCCATTGTGATGGCCTCGGCCGTGTCTCCTGCCGCCGGAGAGGTGGGGAGCGTGCAGCCAGAGGCGCCACTCTTCACGCGACGAGAGCAGGACGTGCTGCGCCTGCTGGCCGCAGGCCACACGGATCGCGATATCGCCGAGGCACTCTACATCGGCCAGCGCACCGTAAGCTGGCACGTGGGCGCTATCCTCGGGAAACTCGGGGTCAAGTCGCGGCGCGAGGCCGCCGCCCGAGCGCTGGCGGACGGCCTGGTTTAGGCAACCCTCCGGTTAACCCCGTAGGAAACCCCGTATGTCCTGCGGGGGTCCAGGGCAGTGCGGTGACCTACGCTTAGTTCAGCACATTCCGACTGGAAAGACGCCATTGCCAGACTGGAGGAAGGCTGCGATGAGCAACGAGCGTTTCGACCGGATGACCCGTGACCTGGCCCGTGGCGTTTCACGGCGGGCCAGCTTCGGCGTCCTGGTGGGCGCGGGGTTCGCGCTGCTCCAGCTGGGGCGCAGGGATGTGCCTGGCGTCTCGGCCCAGCAGGTGAATCTCAACCAGACCGGCTGGGGATTCAGCCCGGGCGAACCCTGCGTCAATGATTACCAGTGCGACAACAGCTTCCCCGAGCTCGGCATCACGTACTGCGCCGAAAACGGGTCTGACGGCCCGTACGGCCCAGACACCGTCTGCTGCCGGTACGAAGGGGGCACGTGTGGTGGACCGCTGAGCGCACGCCACGACCTCTGCTGTGGAGCCCTGCTCTGCCTGGGCGGTGTTTGCGGCTGGCCGTAACTGGTTCCCGGACAACAACGCAGGATGCACATCCTGATCAGAGCCACGTCAACGATTGAGGTACATCACCGTGTTGAACAAGAACCCGGAAACAGGCACGCCGAAGCTCAACCAGCCGCTGAACAGGCGGGCACTGACGCGCGCGGGAGCGCTGGCGGCGTTCGCTCCCGTGGCGGCAAGTCTCCAGCCAGGGCGAATCCTCGCGCAGGACGATGCCACTGCAGTTGCCGAGCCCGCTGCGCCGGACGCCCCGGGAGTGGTTACGCAAGCGCGCGTCGATCACGCCATCGAGCAGTTGCCGGAGCTTGCGGCAACCTTCCTGGAGCAGTCTGGCGTGCCGGGGATGGCCGTTGCGGTGGTCTATGGCGACGAGGTGGTCTACAGCGGCGGCTTCGGCGTACGCAACGTGGAAACCGGAGAGGAGATTGACGCCGAAACCGTCTTCCTGCTGGCCTCTGTCTCGAAGCCAGTCGCTGCCACGGTGGTCTCTGCCGTCGTTGGCGACGGGGAGATCGCGTGGAACACGAGGATGGCAGACCTCGAGCCGGGGTTTGCCCTGCACGATGCCTGGCCCACGCAGCAGGTGACCCTCGCTGATCTCTTCGCGCATCGCAGTGGCCTCAAGGACCATGCCGGTGATGTCCTGGAAGACCTCGGGTATGGCCGCGACGAGGTGGTCCACCGGCTGCGCTACCTGGAACCGCAGTACAGCTTTCGCGACGGTTATGCGTATACGAACTTCGGGCTAACGGCGGCTGCGGATGCCGTTGCCAGGTCGCAGGGCACAATCTGGGAAGAGCTGTCGGCGGAGCGGCTTTACGAACCGCTGGGCATGAGCAAGACCAGCTCGCTCTTTGCCGAATACATGGCGCAGCCGAATCGTGCTCTCCCACACGTCCGGGATGGGGAGCACATGGTGGTTGCGCCCGTGCAGCGGGACCCGGACGCGCAGTCGCCAGCCGGTGGCGCGAGTTCCACCGTGCTCGATATGGCCCAGTGGCTGCGGCTGCAACTCGGGCAGGGCACCTACGAGGGGCAGGAACTGATTCCTGCCGCCGCGCTCGCGCCCATGCACCGCCCGCAGGCCTTCAGCCGCATACCGGGTGATCCCGCGCGTGACCGTGCCGGGTTCTATGGCCTGGGGATCAATGTCAGCTTCACCAACGACGGCGCGATCCAGTGGGGACACTCCGGGGCCTTCTCGCTGGGCTCTGGAACGGCGGTGTTCATGCTGCCTGGCTCTGGTTTCGGCATCGTGGCGCTGTCCAACAGTGTCGGTCCCGGCGCGCCTGAGGCGCTCTCCTTGAGTGTGCTGGACCTGGTGACAACGGGCGAGATTGGCAACGACTGGCTCGCGCTGATCCAGAGTGTGGTGGAAGCGGGGGCCGAGGAATCGGAGTACAGCGAAGGGACGGATTGGGCTGCCGCGCCGGATGACGCAACGCGTGCCCTGCCGGATACCACCTACGCCGGGATGTACCACGACGACTTCTACGGTGACATCGAGATCGTCACCGGCAGCGATGGCCTGGTGCTGCGGATTGGCCCCGCGCCCCTCGAGTTCCCGCTGACGCACTACACGCGCGATACGTTCTCCTGGCAGCCGATTGGGGAGAACGCGCTTGGGCCAAGCGGCCTGACATTCCTGGTCGGGCCGGACGACACGGCGAGTGCCTTCCATGATGAATACCTGGCCAAGCATGGTCCCGGGCTCATCCAGCGCGTGGCCGAGTAGCGCTGACTCTACGACCGGGTGGGCAGCCTGGCCTTGAGGAAACCACCTGAAACACCACCGGGCCGGGGGCATAC
>JALYWD010000342.1 GCA_030852885.1 Chloroflexota bacterium
ATGACATCCTTGTTGACCAGGATCGACGGCACGCCCGTGAAGGTGGCGACCCAACCACCCTCCGTGCCCTTCAGGCCGGCGGGCAGGTCCGCTGCGCCTGGCGGGGTGTAGGGCGGAACCACGCCGAAGCGCTCCGCAATCGGGCCGTAGATCAATCCGATATCCGAGCTGACCGCCACCGGGTTACCCTTTTCGGCGTCGTACTTGGTGATCTCCTCCATGGAGGTCATGTCCGTATCAGTGCGGTTGACCGGAAAACCGTACTTCTCGCTGAACGCCTTGAGGACGCCGCCGTAGTTCGCCCAGTCATCCGGCATGCCGTAGGTCTGGAAGTCAGCCGCCTGCACCGCCGCCTTCTCGACATCCGGCTCGCCAGCCCAGGCGTCATCCTGCGCCCCGACCCGCACCGGAGGCACCGGAAGCGCCAGGCCCAGGCCGAGCGCGCCAGCCAGCTTCAACATGTTGCGACGATGCAGTGATGGAATGGACATCGTGTGATAACTCCTCGCATCTGCCCGTTTCCGGGCACACTCCGCTCCAGCACGGTGGGACATCCACCGCGCGAGAGAGAACACCTGGTTGTGGAATCGTTCAGGCTGAGCGCGCCAGGCGCGGCCGGGTTGGCTCTATGACGGCCTCCGGCCCATCCAGTGCATCCAGCGCATGTACGCGAGCGGCATCGGCGTGACGCTGGCCCAGCACCGTGTCCAGCACTTCCTTCTTGATCTCGGTGAAACCCCGACTGGCGTGATCCCGTGGGCGCGGCAGGTCAACGCGCACGTCAAGCGCCACCGTCCCGCCCGCCAGCACGACGATACGATCCGCCAGCGCAACGGCCTCTTCCACATCGTGCGTCACGAGGATGGCGGTGAACCCGTGCTCCTGCCAGACGCGCTCGATGAGGCTCTGCATGTCGAGGCGGGTCAGCGCATCCAGCGCACCCAACGGCTCATCGAGCAGCAGCAGGCGCGGGCGGGAGGCCAGGGCGCGAGCCAGGGCGACGCGCTGGCGCTGCCCACCGGAGAGGATGCTCGGCCAGTCCCTGGCACGCTCCGCCAGGCCGACCTCGTCCAGCGCCGCCTGCGCTTCCGGGCGGCGGTCGCCGGAGAGCCCGAGCGAGACGTTGTCCACCACGCGCCGCCAGGGCAGCAGGCGGGCATCCTGGAACATCAGGCGTACCAGCGGGCTGCCGGGGCGAGGTTCATGCCGCTCCAGCAGGACTGAGCCGGCCGTTGGCTCCTCCAGCCCGGCCAGCAGGCGCAGGAGCGTGCTCTTGCCGCAGCCGCTCTGCCCGACGATGGCGACGAACTCGCCGCTCTCGAAGGTCAGGTCAATCCCCTGCAGCACGGGCCGCGCGCCGAAGGACTTGTGGAGGCTATTCGCCTCGATCTCGACTCCGCTGGGAATGGGCATGGTTCGTACCTCTCTGAGGTTGGGGCCAGGGTTGCTTCCCGGGATACTGCCGGAAGGCGACGCCAGTGCAGTCGCCGGAGATGTCAGGCGCGGGCATAGGTCGGGTGCCAGGCCAGGAGTTGCCGTTCGAGGCCGCGGGCCGCCACATCGGCTGCCTTGCCCAGCAGCGCGTAAAGGAGGATGCCGACCACCAGGACATCGGTTTGCAGGAACTCGCGCGCGTTCATGGTCACGTAGCCAATACCGGAGGTGGCGGCAATCGTCTCCGCCACGATCAGGGTCAGCCACATGATGCCGAGCGCGTAGCGCAAGCCCACCAGGATCGAGGGCAGCGCGCCAGGCAGGATCACTTGCCGGAACATCTGCCAGGTGGTCAGGCCGTAGGTCTTGCTCATCTCGATCAGGCCCGCATCCACGCTGCGCACGCCGTGGTAGGTGTTGATGTAGATGGGAAACGCCACGCCGATAGCGACCAGGAAAATGCGCGCCGTCTCGCCGATGCCGAACCAGAGAATGACCAGCGGGATCAGCGCCAGGTGCGGGATGTTTCGCCCCATCTGCACGCTGCTGTCCAGCAAGCGCGCCCCCCAGGGGAAGAAGCCGTTGATCAGCCCGAGCAGGAAGCCAACGCTGCCCCCAATCAGCAGGCCCACGGCCGCGCGCTGGGCACTGACCGCGACATCGGCCAGCAAGTCGCGTTCCGTCAGCAACTTCCAGCCTGCTTCCGCGACGGAGAGTGGGGCGGGCAGCACCCGCGCGGCGATGAGGCCAGCCGAGGAGAGCAGTTGCCAGACCACCAGGATCAGCACCGGCACCAGCCAGGGCACGACGGAGTGCGCCACCCGCGCCGGAATCTGGTTGGCAGAGGGCTTGCGCGTTGCCATGTCACACTCTCCTAACCTGCGGCCGCCCGGCGCATTTCCAGCCCCGGTACAACGGTGTTTGCCACGATCTCGCCGCCAGTCATGCCGAACGGCCCGACCGCAGGGGCCAATGCCCCGGCGCTGTCTGGCTGTGACTGCAGGTTGAGCTTTGGGAAGACCAGCTCGGCGAAGCGGTAGGCCTCCTCCAGGTGCGGGTAGCCACTGAAGATGAAGGTATCGATCCCGGCGGCCTCGTACTCGTGCATGCGCTCGGCAACGGTGTCCGGGTCGCCGACCAACGCGGTCCCGGCCCCGCCACGCACCAGCCCCACGCCCGCCCACAGGTTTGGACTGATCTCCAGTTGCTCCCGGGAACCACGGTGCAGCGTCGCCATCCGGTTCTGCCCATGCGAGTCCATGCGAGCGAAGACGGCCTGCGCCCTGGTAATCGTGGTCTCATCGACGCGGCTGATCAGGTCATCGGCGGCGCGCCAGGCCTCTGCGTCCGTCTCGCGCACGATCACGTGGAGGCGAATGCCGAAACGCAGCGTGCGTCCCTCGGCTGCCGCCAACGCACGGACAGCGGCAATCTTCTCTGCCACCTGCGCCGGGGGCTCACCCCAGGTCAGGTACATATCGACGTGCCTGGCGGCCACCTGCTGCGCCGCCGGCGATGAACCACCGAAGTAGAGTGGTGGGTACGGCTTCTGGACGCCGGGGATCAGCAGCTTGCCGCCCCGCACATCGATGTGCTCGCCCTGGAAATCGACCGTCTCCCCGGCCAGCTCCTTGCGCCACACGGTCAGGAACTCATCGGTGATCTCGTAGCGCTCGTCGTGGGACACATGCAGCCCATCGCCAGCCAGTTCCACCGGGTCACCGCCGGTCACGACGTTGATCAGGAGGCGGCCATCACTGAGGCGGTCAAAGGTGGCCGTCATGCGCGCCGCCAGCGAGGGCGACATCAGGCCCGGCCGGATGGCGACCAGGAACTTCAGGCGCTTCGTGAGCGGGATCATGCTGCTGGCGACCAGCCAGGCATCCTCACAACTGGCGCCGGTCGGCAGCAGCACGCCCTCGTAGCCAAGGTCGTCCACCGCCTGCGCGATCTGCCGTATGTAGGAATGGCTGGTGGCTCGCCCGGCTTCGGATGTACCCAGGTACCGGCCGTCGCCGTGGGTGGGAATGAACCAGAACACGTGGGTCATGTACTCGCTCCTGTCAGATGTCTTTGTGAGCCGCCCCATCTGTCATCCTGAGCCCCATAACCTGTCATCCTGAGCCTGCCCTCCCCTGTCATCCAGAGCCCGCAGGCGAAGGATCTCGTCCTTTTTCGCGCTGTGGCTCAGGTCCGCTGGGTCCAGGTGGATGACCAGATCCTTCGTTCCTCAGGATGACGACGGGGTGGTTGCGGGCTCAGGACGGTGGGATGGGTGCGCTAGGATTGCGGCAGCAGGGTGGCTGAAAGAATGTCCAGCTTCTCGGGCAATAGGCCGATATCGAAGAAGAGATCGGCAAGCTGTTGCTGCTCCGCCGCAATCTCCGGCGTGATGCGCTCCACGCCAATCTCACGCCGCTGCTCGACGGTCTTGATGACGTCCTCGGGCAAACCCGTTTCGCCCGCGATCAGCTTCGCGACTTCATCCAGGTTCTGCCGCGACCACGCTTCAGACTCGTTCAGGGAGATTTCCAGGGCGTCGATAGCCTCCGGGTTGCCTGTGGCGAACGGGCGCGCGGCGACATAGAAGGCCCGCGGCTCCCCGATCTCACGGCTGGTGGCGATGAGCCGAGCGCCAGACGCGGCTTCCTCGGCGGCGAGGTAGGGATCCCAGATCGACCAGGCATCCACGCTGCCGCCCTCGAAGGCTGCCTTGGCGTCGGCCGGTAGCAGGAAGGCCGGCTCGACATCACCCCAGTCGAGCCCCACCGACTGCAGCGCCCGCACCAGGAGCGCATTGGCGCTGGAGCCTTTGGCGACCGCGACCTTCTTGCCCTTCAGGTCAGTGATGGACTGAATAGCGGAGCCCTTCGGCGCCAGGATGCCCTGCAGCTCGCCATTGGCGACCGTCGCCAGCACGTAGACCAGATCGGCGCCAGCCGCCTGCGCGAAGATCGGCGGCGGCGCACCGACATACCCCAGGTCAAGGGCTCCGGCGTTCAGGGCTTCCAGCATCGGCACGCCAGCCTGGAACTCCGTCCAGGTCACCGTGTAGCCAAGGTCCTCCAGGCGCTGCTGGAAATCGCCCTGGGCTTTGAGCACCGTCAGGCTGACCCCGCCCTTCTGGTACCCGATGCGCGCCTCCTTGCCCTGGGCGCGTGCCGTCAGGGCGGGTAACTGGGAGGCGGCCAGGGCAGCCGCGAAGCTGAGCAGGATCTGACGGCGGCTCGCATGAATCTGCGACACGTAAACCTCCGGTACTGCGTACGTTTCCGATACGGCAAATGCGAAAACCTCAGGGATTGGGGGTGGCCACGGCCAGCGTGGCGCTGGCGATATCGACCTTCTCGGGGATCAGGCCCAGCTCGAGGAACATATCGGCCAGGTCTTGCTGCTCGATGATGATCTCCGGCGTGATGGGATCGATGCCGTAGGCGGAGCGCTGCTCCACCTTGAGCTGCGTGGTCTCGTCGATGCCTGTTTCGTCAGCCACCAGTTTGGCGACCTCCTCCGGGTGCGCGCCTGCCCAGGCATCAGACTGCTCCAGCGCGGAGATGATGCCGGCCAGGGCCTCGGCGTGATCGGTGGCGAAGGCGCGGGAGGCCAGGTAGAAGCTGCGGTTGGTGTGGTTGGCCGTCGTGCCATCGGCGATGGAGCGCGCGTTGGAGGTGTCTTCCGCCACAGCAGCGTAGGGGTCCCAGATCGCCCAGGCATCGACCGCGCCGCCGTCAAAAGCGGCCTTGGCGTCCGCTGGCAGCAGGAACATCGCCTCGACATCGTCCCAGGCCAGGCCGGCACTCTCCAGCGCGTAGGCGAGGAAGGCGTTGGCGCTGGAGCCCTTGGCGACCGCGACTTTCTTGCCCTTCAGGTCAGCGATCGACCGGATGGCGGAGTCCCGCGGCACCAGGATGCCTTCTTCCAGGGGGGAGGGTGTGGCGGCGGCGGCGTAGATGAGATCGGCGCCGGCGGCCTGCGCGAAGATCGGTGGCGGCGCGCCAGTGGTGCCGAAATCGAGTGCGCCCGCGTTCAGGGCTTCCAGCAGCAGGACCCCCGCCTGAAACTCGGTCCAGGTCACGGTGTAGCCCAGTAGTTCCAGGGCAGGAGCCAGCAGATCCTGCGCCTTCAGCACCAGCAGGTTGGACGAGCCCTTCTGGTAGCCGATACGCACCTCGCCGCCGTCTGCGCGGGCAGACGAGGAGAGGAACGCGCACAAGGGGAGCGCGGCCAGGCTGGCTCGCAGCAGTCCCCGCCGGGTCTGCCCGGCGCCCACAAGATGAGACAGGGTCATACAGCAAGCTCCAGCACGTGCGCCGCATGATCGCGGCGGTGCAGTACGTCCTGCTCCAGCGCATCGAGCGCGCGGAGCAACCGCGAATCAGCAAGTCCGTTCAGGTAGCGCAACTGGTCCCCTTCGCGGACGAAGTCGCCATCCAGCAGGCAGACCCCTGGCAGGAAGGTGGTGGCGCCAAGCGCGGAGAGCACTGGCTTCAGCGCGTAGTCCAGCACCAGGCAGTGCGCCAGCGATCCGGCGGTGGAAATGGGGAGAACCCCCTTGCCGGTGAGCGCCTCGGCCGGCAGGAGATCCAGAAACGCCTTCAGCACCCCGGAATACGCCGCCTTGTAGACGGGCGTGGCCACCACGACAACGTGTGCCTGCTCCACCAGGGCGGTGGCATGGCGCACTGCGGGGTCGTCGAACTGGGCCCAGAGAAGCGCTGCAGGAGGAAAGTCCCGCAGGTTGACGGCCGCCGTGGTCAGGCCACGGCGTTCCAGGAGTTCGCGAGCGGCGTCCAGGGCCACCGCGCACCGGGAAGGGGCGGCGGGGCTGCCCGCGATGGTGACGACATCGAGCATGAAACCTCCCAAGCCACGAGAAACTTGACTAACTCTCATTGTCCACCAACAAAATCGACAAAGTGGACATTATCACCTGCATGCTGGGGAGTCAAGGGATCAGATCTGTTCCGGAGCGATGTAATCAGTAGGAGAAAATCCGCGTGGCGAGCGCCGCTGCGGTCAACCCCCTTCCAGGAGAGACTGCACCCGCCACCGCGGCAGATCAAATATGGCTGACAACGTATTGACAACCGGGCACGCAGGGTGTACGTTCACTGCACACCAGAAACGGACGGGAGTAATCCCCGAAACACCCGGTGAGGCAAACGCCGACGGATCTGGTGCGCAAGCACGGGATTTGTCGGCGTTTTGCGTTGCTGCGAGAGGGCGCGACGCGTATCTACCTCAGAACAGCAACGGGATGCGCTGGAACCCGCGCAGGACGCCGCCGCTCCAGCTCAACTCCGCTTCCGGGACAGCCAGGCGCAGATCCGGGAAGCGGCGGAAGAGAGTTTCAATGGCGAGCTGGCCTTCCACGCGGGCCAGCGGCGCGCCGAGGCAGAGGTGGATGCCCTTGCCGAAGGCGATGTGCCGGTTCGCGTTGGTGCGGCTGATGTTGTAGGTGTCCGGGTCGGTAAAACGCGCCGGATCGCGGTTGGCGGCGGCGAGGTTGAGCGTGAGCAGTTCACCGGAGTGCAGCGGGCATTCGGCTACTTCAACCTCCTCAGCTATGGCTTTGCCGTCCCGCTCCATGATGCTGCGACCCACCGTTTCTGCCGGCGCCCAGTAGCGCAAGGTCTCCTCGATGGCGTTCGGGATCAGTTCCGGGTCCCGCCGCAGCCTGGCCAGTTCATCTGGATGGGTGAGGAGCGCCACGACCGCATTGCCAATGAGGTTGACGGTCGTGGCATGGCCGGCGCCGTAGAGCAGGAAGGCAGTCGCCAGCATCTCCTCGTCTGTGAGGCGATCATCGCCTTCCATGGCCAGCGCCATGCGGCTGATCATGTCGTCGCGTGGGTTCGCCCGTCGCTCCTCGAACAACTCCTTCAGGTAATCGACGAACTGCTGGAAGCGCTCTCGTGCTTCCTCCGGGGTTGGTGGGGCGGCGCTTTCATCACGACGCGTCATCCCCATCCATTGGTTGGTGCGCTCACGAGGGATGCCCAGCAGGTCCGAGATGATGGCCACCGGCAACGGGTAGGCAAACTGCGGAATGAGATCGAGCCGGCGATTCGGTGCCACTTCGCCGCGCGCCGCCGCTGCCGCTTCTGCTCCATCCAGCAGGGCATCGGCGGTCTGCTGGAGCGCGGGGCGCATCGCCTCCATGGTCCGCGGGGTAAAGGTGGGCTGCACCAGTTTGCGTACCCGGGTGTGCTCCGGCGGGTCCATCTCGATCAGGCTCTGGGACAGGATGCGGATGCCGCCGGATGCGTTGTCCTCCTGGGGCGCGTGTTCATCCGGGATCGTCACCGTGCGCAGGTCGATGGTGAGCCTGTCGTCAGTGAGCGCGGCGTTTACGTCGTCGTAGCTGTTGACGTACACCGTCTGCATGCTGCGCCGCGCGACAGGCATCGCCGGAGAGAGGCTGCGGTCAGTGGTGGTGCGCACGCGCCGGGTGCGGCTGGTCTCCCGCCACGCGGCATAGACGGCGTGGGCGATGTTGAGGAAGTCGGGCGCGTGTGGATCGAACTCCGGCAGGCCGGCGGCATCCATCGTGATGGCGGCATGCGGGCAGGTGGTCATGGTGGGAGTGGGTCCTTTCGGTGGGAAATGCGGCCGTCGTGCAAGTGGCCGGCTGATTGCCAGGCATGATTGTACGCGTAGTAAACGGTATGGCGAGGAAACAACTACGTTCGGTTGTCTGCCCTGGCCAGCGCGAGTCCCGCGAAGAACTGGCCCAGGAAGCGTGACGGCTGCGTCCCGATCCGCTCTGGCGTGGTGAAGCCGGCGTCCTGCGCGATGGCAGCGAACGTCTCGAAGGAGAGGGCGTAGGGAACCCAGTGATTGCCGCGGTCCGTGTCGTACTCCACCACAATCAGGCGGCCACCGGGCACGAGATACCTGTGCCAGAGGCGCAGCAGCGCGGCCTGGTCCCGCACGTAGTGCAGCGAGTTGGCGGCGAGGATGCCAGCCAGCGGTGGCAGTTCCAGCGGGCGTGTGAAATCGGCGGCGTGTGTGCGCAGCAGCGTGCCCGGGAACGCACGCTCCATGGCCCGCCGCAACTCACGCAAATCGTCAGGGTCGCGGTCAACGGCGGTGATCTCGACATCGGGGCCAGCGACATCGCGGAGGGCCAGCGTGAAGGCGCCTGTCCCCGCACCGAAGTCTGCCCAGCGCCCGCCAGCCTGTGCCGGGATGCCGGGCGCAATCAACCGCACGTGATCTGCGTGGTTCACGGTTGATGCCTCGTTCTGGCTCGAGTCGTCTCCGGCTGTCGCCCCGTGGCTGATGTGCGATGGCCGGAGAGCAAGGCCATGCGTCCTCCGATGGTGGGCCTGTTCGGGTCCGGCTCATGGTCATGCCCGGTCATCTGCGACGCCACACCTTCGACCAGTTTGTACCGGCGGTGACTGCCAGCGCGATGCCCAGGAGGGTGGAGAAGACGACGCTGACCAGCATCCCCTTGCCGGCCGCCAGCCACCACCGGTCTCCTCGCCGCGCGTACAAGATTGTTGCCAGACTTCCAGAGCGGTGCATCCAACATCAGCGTCCCTCTTCTCCTGCTGTGCTGCAAGGTACGACAAGGCGGGCCGGCGGGAGACACGCTCCGGAGGTCTACTGCCTGCTTCGCCGGCACGGCCCGGAGCCCATTGTGGCGCTGGAGGACAGGCTTGATAAGCCCAACCCATTGGCGCCTTGACACAAGTCCACCAATCTTGTAGAGTTTGTCCAGTCAGGAGCGGTCCGACAAACCTGACAGATGAGATACTCATTCAGCTCCCGGCTGGATTCCCTCCCCAGCCAGAGCACGCAAACCCCAACCGGGAGTCTGCACTCTCCCGAACCCCGTCCCAGAAGCCCGGCCACCAGGCCGGGCTTCGTTGCGTTCGCCTCCCCGCGTACGTACGCAGTGATCTCCACGAACATTCACTGGCACAGAGACTTGTCAACGCGCAATGCGTCGTGTATTGTCCGTTTGTCCACAAATCGAGTGGACATTACAGACAATATCGACTTTGTTGTTGAAAGGACGTCTCGTGATGCACGCACGCGCTGGTTTGCTGGCCAGGACTGTCACCCGCCGTTCCGCGCTTTTGGGTGCGGCTGCCGCGGCCATGGCGGTCCCGGCGCTGCGCTTCGGTCGAGTTCCGGTGGCGGCGCAGGATGCGGTCACCCTGACCCTGGTCGCCTACTCCACCCCGCGTGAGGCCTACGAGGAAATCATTCCGCTCTTCCAGGCGACCCCGGAGGGCGCGAACGTCCAGTTCGAGACCTCGTTCGCGGCGTCCACCGAGCAGAGCCGCGCGGTGGAGAGCGGTCTGCCGGCCGATATTGTGGCGCTCTCGCTGGAGCCGGATGTCACCCGCCTCATCGAGCCGGGCCTGGTGGCCGAGGACTGGAACGCGGACGAGTACAAGGGCATGGTCACGGACTCCGTGGTGGTCTTCGCGGTGCGCGAGGGGAACCCGAAGGGGATCCAGACCTGGGACGACCTGCTGCAGGAGGGCGTGGAGGTCATCAC